>CAMDFP010000024.1 GCA_945897335.1 Asaia bogorensis
AGTGCTCGGAAGGCTTCGGCTCGCCCGAGTTCCGCGAGGCGCAGAAGCGGCTGGTCGAGCTCGGTCCCGACCGCTTCCTCGCGACATTGACCGCGAAGTCGCTGGCCGACATCGACGAGTGGCAGACCGAGATGCAGCTGAAGCCGATGCGCCGCGGCCGCATCCAGCTCTACACCACCGGCCTCGGGCCGGAGGAACTGTCGATCACCGGCGTCGAGGCGATCGGGTCGGTCGAGGCCGCGGTCGGCGCCAGCATCGGGCGCAGCGGCGACCGCAGCGTCGCGATCATTCCCGAAGGGCCCTATGTGGTGCCCGTCTATGGGGACGCAGCGGCCGACTAGACGGCTGAAACCAGCGCGTGTGTTCCTGGCTTGCGGCCATCGAGCTGAGTGCGCAGAATGGCCTCACAATACTTGGCGCGAGCTCGTCCTTGCCTTGAGCGTGTCGGTCCCGGCGCTGATGACGCCGATGATCATCATCGGCGGCAAGATCTTCGGGTGGTTCACTGCGACGGAATCCGCCTGCATCGCCGTACTGTACGCGGCGGCTCTCTCGCTCATCGTCTATCGCGAGATGGACCTGAAGGGGCTGAAGGAGGCGCTTCTCGACGCGGGCAGGCTGGCCGGCGTTGCGCTGTTCTGCGTCGGCACCGCCAGCGCCTTCGGCTGGCTGCTGGCCAACTACCAGATCCCGAAGGCGATTCTGGCCGGCGGCGGCGCCTGGGAAATGGGGCTGACCACCACCGGCTTCTTCATCGCCGCCGTCTTCCTGATCGTCGGCTGCTTCCTCGACGCCATCCCGGCGATCATCATCATCGGCAGCATCCTGCAGCCGCTGGCCAAGGCCGTCGCCATGGACCCGGTCCACTTCGCCATGATCGGCATCGTGTCCCTGGCCTTCGGCCTGGTCACGCCGCCCTATAGGCTCTGCCTGATGATCGCCTGCTCGATCGCCGGGATCCGCATGATCGATGCGCTCAAGGACACCTTCATCATGCTGCTGCCGATGCTCGGTGTCCTTGCGCTCGTGATCCTCTGGCCGGCGGTCACGCTGTTCCTGCCGTCGCTGATCTCACCCGAGTTCTTGCGATGACAGGCCGCCGCCGTCGCGCTGGGTCACCTCGCGCACGGTGAGCGTCCGCTCCTCGTCCGCGCGCGTGCGCCAGCGGATCGACTGTCCGACCTTGAGGCCGATCAGCGCCGCGCCGACGGGCGTCAGCACCGAGAGGCGGCCCTTCCCCATGTCGGCCTCCTCCGGATAGACCAGGATCACGTCGTGGCGCTCTCCCTGGTCGTCGTCGAAGACGACGCGCGCACCCATGATCACCACGTCGGTGGCGACCTCGCGCGTCGGCACCACCCGGGCACGCTCCAGCTCCTGGCCGAGATACGAGGCGACCTCGGGGAGCTTGTACTCAGCCGCGCTGGCCAGCTGATCCAGCCGGCTGAAGTCGGCGGCGCCGAGAGTGATCTGGGGAAGGGAGGTGTCGGAGTTCATCGTCGCCTCCAAACGGGATGCGCAAAACCGCTCTTCCGAGCGGTCATAGGTCAGGGAGAAGTAGGAAGAATGAGCCCCGGCAAGCCGGGCGCACCGAGGGGATCAGGCGGCCGGTGCCGGGGCTAGTACGCCCTTTGGGGCGCGGCCCAATCGCGCGATTTCAAGCCATCTGCATGTGCGCGGGGGACGGGCCATGACGTCCATATGGGGCCCGCCCGGACGATTTCAACAGGGCGCCGTCAAAGGCCGGCGTCAGCGCGGAATCGCCTCGCGGGCGAGCTTGTCGGCACGCTCGTTCTCCGGGTGGCCCGAATGGCCGCGGACCCAGATCCAGTCGACGTCGTGCGGGGCGGCGGCCGCATCCAGGCGCTGCCAGAGATCGACGTTCTTCACCGGCTTCTTGTCGGCGGTCTTCCAGCCTCGGGCCTTCCATCGGGGCAGCCAGGAGGTGATGCCGTCCCGGACATACTGACTGTCCGTATAGACACGCACCTTCACCGGCCGGCTCAGCGTCTCAAGCGCCTGGATCGCCGCCATCATCTCCATGCGGTTGTTGGTCGTCGCCGATTCGCCACCGGAGAGTTCGCGCTCGGCGCCGTTGTAGCGGAGCAACGCGCCCCAGCCGCCGGGGCCTGGGTTTCCCGAACAGGCGCCGTCGGTGAAGATCTCGACCGGGGCCTTTGCGGCCGGCGGCGTCATGCCGGATCGAGGCCGTAGCCATCGGGACCGGTGACCCGCTGATGGAACTGCAGCTTGGCCCAGTATTCCAGCGGGTCCTTCGGCTTCACCAGCGCCCCTTCGGGATGGTTCAGCCAGTCGTAGAGGCGGGTGAGGAGGAAGCGCAGCGCCGATCCCCGGCAGAGCACCGGCAGCGCCGCCGTCTCCTTCGCCGACAGCGGCCGGCGCCGCTGATAGGCGGATACCAGCAGCCTTGCCTTGGTGACGTTGAAGGCGTGGTCGGGCTCGAAGCACCAGGCGTTCAGACAGATCGCCAGGTCGTAGACGAGGAAGTCATTGCAGGCGAAGTAGAAGTCGATGAGGCCGGAGACCTTGTCGTCGAGGAAGAAGACATTGTCCGGGAACAGGTCGGCATGGATCACGCCTTCGGGCAGCGCACTCGGCCACACACCCTCGAGATAGGCGAGCTCGGCCTTGATGCCGGCGCCGAGGCCCGCCTTGATCTCATCCGCCCGCGCCTCGCAGGCGGCGACGAGCGAGCGCCAACCCGGGATCGACAGCGCGTTGATGCGGCGCATCTCGAAGCCTTCCTGGGCCCGGTGCAGGCGCGCCAGCGCGTCGCCGAGTCCGGCACAATGCGCCGCCGTGATGCGGCGCGGCCACAGGCCTTCGAGGAAGGAGACGATCGCCGCCGGCCGGCCGTTGAGGCGCCTGAGGGTCTGTCCGTCGCGGGCATGGATCGGCGTCGGGCAGCTGAGGCCGTGGGCCGCCAGGTGCTCCATCAACCCGACGAAGAACGGCAGGTCCTGCGGCGCCACCCGCTTCTCGTAGAGGGTGAGGATGTAGCTCGCCTTGGTGGTGCGGACGAGGAAGTTCGAGTTCTCGACGCCTTCGGCGATGCCGGCGAAGCTGACCACCTGTCCGATGTCATAGTCGGCGACGAAGCGTTCGAGATCCTCGTCGCTGACCTGGGTGTAGACAGCCATGCGTTCTGTCTTAAGCCACGAGCTGACGCGGCAGGCGGAAAGTGATGTCCTCCTCGGCCACGGTGATCTCTTCGATCGTGACCCGGCGCCGGGCACGCAGCGCCTCGATCAGCTCCTCGACCAGAAGCTCCGGTGCCGAGGCGCCGGCGCTGATGCCGAGCGTGTCCACGCCGTCGAGCCAGGACCAGTCGAGGTCCGACGCCCGCTGCAGCAGATAGGCCTTGCAGCCGGCGACATCGGCCACCTCGACCAGGCGACGCGAGTTCGAGGAATTCGGCGCGCCGATGACGATGACCGCGTCGGCCTTCGGCGCGATCGCCTTGACCGCCGCCTGGCGGTTGGTGGTGGCGTAGCAGATGTCCTCGCGCCGGGGGCCGACGATGGCGGGGAAGCGGCGCTTCAGGATCTCGACGATGCCGGCTGTCTCGTCCACCGACAGCGTCGTCTGGGTCGTATAGGCGAGCCGGTCGGGCGACGGCACCGTGACGGTCTCGGCATCGGCTGCGGTCTGCACCAGGGTCATGGCGCCGTCGGGAAGCTGCCCCAGCGTCCCCACCACCTCCGGATGTCCGGCATGGCCGATGAGGACGACGTGGCGGCCGTCGCGATGCTGACGCTCAGCCTCGTTGTGCACCTTGGTCACCAGAGGGCAGGTCGCATCAACCGAGACGAGATGGCGTCGGCCGGCCTCCGCCGGAACCGACTTCGGCACGCCATGGGCGGAGAAGACCACCGGCTTCCCGTCCGGCACCTGGTCGAGCTCGTCGACGAAGATGGCGCCCTTGGCTTCCAGCGATTCGACGACGAAGCGGTTGTGGACGATCTCATGACGCACATAGACCGGGCGGCCGTATTTGGCGAGGCAGGCCTCGACGATCTGAATCGCCCGGTCGACGCCGGCGCAGAAGCCGCGCGGACTGGCGAGCAGAACGGTCAGGGAGGCGAGTTGGGGCGTCGGGGTCACGGCGCTTTCCGGTCGGGCTCGCGGCCTTGTGCCGGCCGTGACCCTTAACTAAAGTCGCGGCGACCCTAATACACGGCGAGAGCCGAAGGAAGCGCGTTAATGGCCGATGCGATCCCCGCTCAGAAGGCACCCTACGGGGTCGCCGTCGAGTCAGGAAAAGTCTATTTCTGGTGTGCCTGCGGACGTACGAAAACGCAGCCCTTCTGCGACGGAAGCCACAGGGACACCGGTATCACGCCGGTCCAGTACCGCGCCGAGAAGACCGGACAGGTCTTTTTTTGCGGGTGTAAGGCATCCGGAACCAAGCCGCTCTGCGACGGCTCACACAACCGCCTGTGACCTTCCCGCTCCGCGCCCTCGGCGCCCTCCTGCTCCTCGGCCTGGCCGCCTGCACATCGACGCCGGCGCCTCCGCCCGGCGGCTGCCCCAAGGTCGCCGTGCTCGGCGAGCTGGCCGAGCTCGTGCGCTTTCGCCCGGGCACTGGACGCGACCTCACCGATGTCGAGCTCCAGGCCAAATTCAGCACGCTCTCCTTCGGCTGCAAGTACGACAAGCAGTCGGTCGAGATCGAGATCGACCTCGAGGTCGAGGCCGCACGCGGGCCGGCCATGGCCCAGGGAAAGGCGAGCTTCCAGTACTTCGCCGCGGTCACCAACCCGGCCGGCGAGATCGTCGCCAAGGAGCCGTTCGACGCGACGGTCGAGTTCAAGGGCAACGCCACCAAGCTCGTCGTCGCCGACGTGCTGACGCAGCGCATCCCGCTGATCGACCGCAACTCCGGCCCGAACTGGACCATCCTTCTCGGCCTGCAGCTCACCGACGAGCAGCGGGACTGGATCAGGCGGCGGCAGACACGCTGACCGCCCAAGGGAGGACGCCATGCGCATCCTGGTCGTCAACCCGAACACCACCGCCTCGATGACGGCGACGATCGATCACGCCGCGCGGTCCGTCGCCGCACCCGGAACCGAGATCGTCACCCTCAATCCGGACAAGGGCCCGGTCTCGATCGAGAGCCAGTACGACTCGGCCTATTGCGTGCCGGGAATGCTGGAGCTGATCCGCGCCGGCGAGGCCTCGGGCTTCGACGGCTATGTCGTCGCCTGCTTCCGCGACCCCGGACTGGAAGCGGCGCGTGAGATCGCGACCGGTCCCGTGGTCGGCATCGCCGAGGCGGCGATGCATGCGGCGAGCCTGATCGCCAGCGGCTTCACCATCGTCTCGACCCTGCCGCGATCGGTGCCCGTGCAATACGCGCTCGCCCGCAAATACGGCTTCGAGCGGCACCTGAAGAAGGTGCGAGCCGCCGGCATACCCGTGCTCGAGCTCGAGGATCCCCGGTCAGGCGCCGCCGACAAGGTCAAGGCGGTCGTCGAGACGGCGATCGCCGAAGATGGTGCCGAGGCGATCCTGCTGGGATGCGCCGGCATGGTCGAACTCGCCCGCCGCCTCACCGACGAGACCGGCGTGCCGGTGCTCGACGGCGTGACCGCCGCGGTCAAGATGGTCGAGGCGCTGGTCGGCCTCGGCCTCAAAACCAGCAAGGTCTGCGCCTATGACCAGCCGCGGGCCAAGCCCTATTCCGGCATCTTCGCTGCCGCCGCGCCGGGAACCAAGCCGGCGAAGGCCGCGGAGTAGATTCGCTTCGCGCCATGCGGCGCCTGGCACTCCTCGTCTTCGCGCTGCTTCTGGCGGCACCCGGCGAGACCTTGACCGGAACCGTCGTCGATGCGGCAGGACAGCCCGTCGAGGGCGCCCGCGTGCGGCTCCGTTCGTCGCCGACTTTCGTCCTCACCCGGCCGGACGGCCGCTTCACACTCGCCGATCCCAAAGCCGCGCCCGGAGGCGAGATCACGGCGGCCGGCCCCGGCCACATCATCGGCGGGGCCACGCTGAAGGATTCGGTCTTCGACTACCGGATCCAGTTGGCCCCGATCCCGGCCGGAGACGATCCCACTTATCCCTGGGTCACCGCATTCCCTGAAGACGCGCAGGCCCCCCGGACTGATTTCGGCCGGGAGCCCTGCGGCGCCTGCCACCGACGCATCCTCGCCGAATGGCAGGAATCGGCTCATGCGCGCGCCGCGACCAATCCGCGCTTCCTCGCCTTCTTCGACGGCCGCAACTCCCTCTCCTTCAAACGCAGCAATCCGGTCACCAGCGACGGCTGCGGCAACTGCCACGCGCCGATGGCGACAGGCGAGGATCCGAGGGAAGCGACCGGCGTCACCGCCGAGGGCGTCGGATGCGATCTCTGCCACAAGATCAGCCAAGCGCGGCCGGGCCAGGGCGAGCGGACCGGCGTTCGCGCCGTCGATCTCAGGCGCCCTCCGTTCGGCCGCCAGACCATCTTCGGCCCCTTCGACGACGTGCCGCGCGGACGCGACGCCTTTGCTCCGGTCTTCACAGAGAGCCGCTACTGCGCCGCCTGCCATCAGACGCGCGCCGGCAGCGTCTCCACCTATTCGGAGTTCGAGGAATGGCAGGCGAGCCGCTTCGCCCGCGATGGCGTCACCTGCCAAGCGTGCCACATGCGGAGTGACGGCCAGGCGAAGACAATGAGCGATCTCGGGCCGGGGCGGATCGAGCGCGATCCTGCGACACTATCGAGCCATCGTTTCCACGACGCGCTCTCGCCCGGCTTCCTCGCCGAGGCCATCGGCCTCACCCTGTCGGCCCGGGTCGATGGCGACACGATCGTCGCCGAAGTCGAGGTCGCCAATCGCGGCGCCGGCCATCACCTGCCGGCGGGATCGCCGATGCGCCACATGCTGCTGGTGGTTACGGCCGAGACCGACGGCACAGCCCTGACGATGACCGAAGGAACGACTTTGCCGGCCTTGAGCGGCTCGCCACTGGACGGGCGTCCGGGCCGCGCCTTCGCCAAGCTGCTGGCCGACGGCGAAGGACGCCAGCGGGTTCCGCCTTGGCGGGCGACGTCGGAGGTGAGCGACACGCGCATCCCCGCCGGCGGCCAGGATCGCTCGCTCTATCGGTTTCGCGCAGACCACCCGGGGCCGGTCCGGGTGACCGCCACCGTTCTGATCCGCCGCACGTTCCCGGACTGGGCGGAGACGGCCGGCGTCGAAACCAGCGAGATAACCGCCGCACGAACGACCGTGACCGTCCCCCGCTAGATACGGACGCTACTTCGGCCCGTGACCGGGGAAGCCGGCGGCGCCGTAGCTGGCGGCGTCGATAGTCAGCATCGCCGAGCCCTCCGGCGGCCTGGCACCGAACCATGCCAGGTAGATGCCGGCGAGGGCGCCGTCACGCTTCATGTCCTCGACGATGAGCTCGACGCGGTTGCGGAACGCGGCGTCGTCCTGACGGAAGGCGAAGGCGACCACGCGGCCGGTCAGCACGGTAAGGCCGTTCCGCACCAGCTTCACCTGCTTCACCGCCTGGAGCGCCAGGGGCAGGTCGAGGATGGCGGCATAAACCTTGCGGTCGACCACCGCGAACGGCACGTCGGCGGCGCGGTCGAGCTTCTGCACCTCGAAGCCGATCCGGCTCGCATTCTCGCCGACCCAGCCATCGGCGGCGCTGCCGCGGACGACCGCGACGGTCTTCCCCTTCAGCTCGTCCAGCGATTTGAGGTCCGGGTCGTCGGAATGCAGCAGCACGCCGAAGCCCATCGAGAGATAGGGCTCGGTGAACAGCATCTGCTGCGCCCGCTCCTGGGTGACGGCGATGGGCGCGGCGATGAACTCGTAGCGCTTGGCGTTCAGGCCCGGGAAGAGGCCGGCGACCGGCGTCTCGATCACGTCGACGCCCGGTCGTCCGAGGCGCTTGGCGATCTCCCAGGCGACGTCGACCGAGAAGCCCGCGATCTTGCCGTCAGGCTGGCGGTAGGCGAAGGGCGGGAAGGTGAGATCGGATCCCACCGTCAGCGGCCGGAAGGCGCCTGGGTCGGAGATCGGCGCGCTGGCGGGCGCCTGGGCCCGCGCGTCCGCAGCCCCGACCGTCAGGGCCAGGGCCAGCAGCAGCACGGAGCGGAGGATCCTCACCTTAACGCGACTCCTTCAACGTCCATGGCCAATCGATACACGGGCAAGGTGACGGTTCGATGGCTTCACTCCGGCGGCGAGACGGCGCCGGCCCGGGCGGTGATCACGCCATAGTGTTCGATCCGGCGGTGACGGGCGAAGTCGAAGATGGTCTGCCGGCCCATGCGCGCCAGTTCGAGATCGCAATCGAAGGCGATCAGCTCGTCCCCGACCGTGGACGCTCGCGCCACCACTTCGCCCGAGGGCTGCACGATGCAGGTGCCCCCGATCATGCCGACGCCCTCCTCGATCCCGGCCTTGGCCACGGCCACCACCCAGGTGGAGTTCTGGTAGGCGCCGGCCTGGAGGACGAGGTCGTTGTGGAACATGCGGAGATGGTTCGGCTCGAAGGCGGCGGCGTTGCGATCGGGGGTATTGTAGCCCAGCATCACCAGCTCGACGCCCTGAAGTCCCATCACGCGGAACGTCTCGGGCCAGCGGCGATCGTTGCAGATGCACATGCCCATCGCGCCGCCCATGGTCCTCCAGACCGGGAAGCCGAGATCTCCGACCTCGAAATAGCGCTTCTCCAGGTGCTGCCAGGGCCGCTCCGGCTCGTGCTCGGCATGGCCCGGCAGATGGACCTTCCGGTACTTGCCGACCAGACGGCCGGCGTCGTCGACCAGGATCGAGGTGTTGTAGCGCCGTCCTTCCGGCGTCAGCTCGGCATAGCCCAGATAGAAGCCGATGCCGTGGCGGGCCGCCGCCTCGAACAGGGGCCTTGTCTCGGCCGACGGCATCTCGCGCTCGAAGAAGGCGTCGACCTCGGCTTGGTCGGTCATGAACCAGCGCGGGAAGAAGGTGGTCAGCGCCAGCTCCGGGAAAACCACCAGCCGGCAGCCCCGCGCCTTGGCCCGGTCGAGGAGCGCCAGCATGCGCCGCACCACCTCCGCGCGGGACTCGGCGCGGGCGATCGGCCCGAGCTGGGCGGCGCCGACGGTCAGCATCCGGGTCATGGCGTTCCCTCCGCCTGGAACTTGCCCGAGGACGGCTCGAAGCCATGCACCCGGCGGCCGAGCGGCAACGCCGGCTCGGGCTTGGCGCAGGGGAGGAAGCGGCCGCGGCCGGCCGTCTCCGACACCTTCCCGTCCTCGGCCACGATCACGCCGCGGGAAAGCACCTTGACCGGCCAGCCCTGGATCTCCCGCCCCTCATAGGGCGTGTAGTCCATGGCGTCGTGCAGGAGGTCGACGGTGAGACGCACCCGCTTCTTCGGATCCCAGATCGCGATGTCGGCATCCGCGCCGACGGCGATGGTGCCCTTCCGGGGATAGAGGCCGTAGAGCCGGGCGTGGTTGGTCGCGGTCAACGCCACGAACTGGTTGATGGTGATCCGCCCCTTGCCGACGCCTTCGGAGAACAGCAGCGGCAGCCGGGCGCCGATGCCGGGGACGCCGTTTGCCACCTTCTTGAAGGGTGGATTGGCCCCGTGCTTCTTCTTGCCTTCGGGATCGTCGAAACGATAGGGCGCGTGGTCGGAGGAGAAGACCTGGAAGACGCCGCTCTGCAGGCCTTCCCAGACATAGCGCTGGTTGTCGCGGCCGCGCGGCGGCGGCGAGCACATGCACTTCGCACCCTCGAATCCCGGCTGGTCGAGATCCTCGGCGGAGAGGAAGAGGTATTGCGGGCAGGTCTCGGCATAGACCTTGAGCCCGCGGCCCTGGGCCCAGCGGATCTGCTCGATCGCCTCGCGGCCGGAGACATGCACGATCAGCATCGGCACGTCGACGATCTCGGCCAGCGTGATCACCCGATGGGTCGCCTCGCGCTCGGCCGCCGCCGCGTGGGCGACGGCATGGAACTTCGGCGCCGCATGGCCGGCCGCGAGCAGCCGGTCGGAGAGCCAGGCGATGACGTCGTGATTCTCGGCATGGACCATGGTCATGGCGCCGTGCGCGCGGGCGAGCGCCAGCACGTCCAGCATCTGGCGGTCGTCGAGTTTCAGCGCGTCATAGGTCATGTAGACCTTGAACGAGGTGTAGCCCCGCTCGATCAGCGCCGGCAGCTCCTGGCCCATCACCTGCGGGGTGGGGTCGGAAACGATCATGTGGAAGGCATAGTCGACGACCGCCTTCGGGCCTGCGGCCTTGTGATAGTCCTCGACCACTTCCCGCACGCTCTGGCCCCGCTGCTGAGCGGCGAAGGGGATGACCGTGGTGGTGCCGCCGGCCGCGGCCGAGCGGGTGCCGGTATAGAAGTCGTCGGCGGTCATGATCCCCGACGACGAGCGTTGCTCGATATGGACGTGGCTATCGATGCCGCCGGGAAGCACCAGGAGCCCGCGCGCATCGATGTCGTGCGATCCCTTCAGGTCGCTGCCGATGGCGGCGATCTTTCCGTCCACGATGGCGACGTCGGCGACGAAGGTGTCGGCGGCGGTGGCAATCGTGCCCCCCTTGATCACCAGCTCGTAGGTCACGTCGCCGGAGCCTGCTGGGTCCGCTTGTAGACGGCCTCGAGCCGCGCCAGGTAAGGCGCCGGGCCAGTGCGGGCCGCGGGCGGCGTTACCGGCGGGATCTCGCGGTGGAAATGGCAGGCGACGAAGTTGCCGTTGCCGAGATCCTCGAACACCGGCTCCTCGACCCGGCAACGCTCGCGCGCATGCGAGCAGCGGGTATGGAAGCGGCACCCCGGGGGCGGGTTGAGCGGGCTCGGCACGTCGCCTTCGAGCAGCAGTCGCTCGCGCGGCGCGGTCGGGTCGGGAACCGGGATCGCCGAGAGCAGCGCCTGCGTATAGGGATGACGCGGCATCGCGAACATCGTCCGCGTCTCCGCCAGCTCGACGATCTTGCCGAGATACATGACAGCGATGCGGTCGCTCACATGCCTCACCACCGAGAGGTCATGGGCGATGAACAGGTAGGAGAGGCCGAGGCGCTTCTGCAGGTCCTCCAGCAGGTTCACCACCTGGGCCTGGACCGAGACGTCGAGGGCAGAGACCGGCTCGTCGCAGACGATCAGCTTGGGCTCGACCGCGAGTGCGCGCGCGATGCCGATCCGCTGGCGCTGGCCGCCGGAGAACTCGTGCGGATACCGACGCTCGTGCCAGGCCGAGAGCCCGACCTGCTCCAAGAGCTCGCGCACGCGCGCACTCTTCTTCGCACCCTCGGCCAGGTTATGGATCTTCAGCGGCTCCCCGATGATCTCGCCGACCGTCATGCGCGGGTTCAGCGAGGCATAGGGATCCTGGAAGATGATCTGCATCTCGCGCCTGAGCCGGCGGAGCTGCGACTTGTCGAGGGCGAAGACGTCCTCGCCGTCGAATCGCACACTGCCGCGCGTCGGCTCGATCAGCCGGAGGATGACGCGGCCCGTGGTCGACTTGCCGCAGCCGGACTCGCCGACCAAAGACAGCGTCTCGCCGGCCTGGACATCGAAGGAGAGGCCGTCGACGGCACGGACGGAGCCCATGTTCTTGCCGAGGAGCAGCCCGCGGGTGACCGGGAAATGCTTGACCAGGTCCCTGACTTCGAGAAGCGCCATGTCATGCGACTCCCGAAGGCAGCGGTGCCTTCCAGCAGGCGACGAGATGGCCGGGGAAGAGCTCGGCCAAGGGCGGCGCCTCGACCCGGCAGCGATCCTCGGCGATCGGGCAACGCGGGTTGAACAGGCAGCCGCTCGGCATCGCCTGCGGGTTGGGCACCGTGCCGGGAATGGTGGCGAGCCGGTCCTCCTCGACCCCGAGCTTGGGGATCGAGCCGAGCAAGCCGAGGGTGTAGGGGTGCTGCGGATCGGCGAAGATCGTCTTCACGTCGGCGCGCTCGACGATGCGCCCCGCATACATGACGACGACGTTGTCGGCCATCTCCGCGACCACGCCCAGCGAGTGCGTGATCAGCATGATCGCGGTCCCGGTCTCGTCCCGGATCTTCCGCATCAGGTCCAGGATCTGCGCCTGGATGGTGACGTCGAGCGCGGTGGTCGGCTCGTCGGCGATCAGCAGCTGCGGCTCGCAGGAAAGCGCCATCGCGATCATCACGCGCTGGCGCATGCCGCCGGAGAGCTGGTGCGGGTAGTCGTCGATGCGCTTGTCCGGGCTCGGGATGCGGACCAGGCGCAGCATCTCGATGGCGCGCTCGCGTGCCTCGGATGCCGATATGTCGCGGTGGAGCCGGATGCCCTCGATGATCTGGTCCCCGACCGTGTAGACCGGGTTCAGCGAGGTCATCGGCTCCTGGAAGATCATCGAGATCTTGTTGCCGCGGATCGACCGCATATCCTCCTGGGTCTTCTGCGTCAGGTCCTCGCCGTCGAACCAGATGGCGCCGCCGGCGATGCGCCCGGGCGGATTCGGGATCAGCTGCATGATCGAGAGCGAGGTGACGCTCTTGCCGCAGCCGGACTCGCCGACGATGCCGAGCGTCTCGCCGCGCCTGACAGTGAAGGAGACGCCATCGACGGCGCGGAACTCGCGCTCGCCCTTGCCGAAATAGGTGTGCAGATCCTCGACCCTGAGGAGCGGCTCTTCACTCGATGTCGTCTGTTCCAATCCCGTCCCCACCCCGTTCACCCGGCCACCGGCAGCACCATCGGCGACATCTCGTCGACCGTCCGCTTGGCATAGTCGCGCTCGCGGGCACCGGCAAGGCCGCGGGCCTGGGCATCGGCCAGCACGGCATGCGCCGCCTCAACATCGATGGTCGTGACCTTGCCGTCCTTCACCACCTCAACGCCATCGACGAAGACGTCGCGGATGGCGCGGTCGGAAGCCGAGTAGACCAGGCTCCTGAGCGGCTCGCGCACCGGGCGCATGTAGGGATGGGCGAGATCGACCAGCACCAGATCGGCCTTGGATCCCACGTCCAGCCGGCCGATGTCGTCGCGCTTGAGGGCCTTGGCGCCGCCGACGGTAGCCGCATTGAAGATCTGCTCGGTCGAGCCGCCACGGAAGTCCCGCGCCATGACGCGGGCCAGCGTCGCGGCCCAGCGCATCTCGTCGATCATGTTGTGGGGGAAGGTGTCGGTGCCCATGCCGATGTTCACGCCGGCCTTCAGGTAGCGGTCGATGTAGTTCAGCACGATGCCGCGGCGGACGAAGACGTTCGGGCAATGGGCAACGGTGACGCCCTTGTCGCCGAGCCGCGCCAGGTCGTTCGAGCCCGGCCAGTGGATCCACGGATGGTCGTTGAGGAAGATGCCGTGGCCGATGATCAGGTCGGGGCCAAGGAGACCGAGCGAGTCCAGGAACTCGATCGGCGTGAGCCCGTGGCGGCGGGTGATCTCCTGGAACTCGACCACGCTCTGCGCCGCATGGATCTGGAAGGGCACGCCGAGATCGCCGGCGGCGGCCTTGGCGTCCCTCATCAGATCCGGGGTGCAGGTGTCGAGCTGGGACGGCGCCAGCATCGCGGAGACACGGCCGCTCGGATGCTGGTTGGCGCGCCGCACCAGGTCGACCGCGGCCTCGAGGCCCTTCTTCCCGGCCGGCTCGTCCCAGTGATAGGCGACGGTCTTGCCGTCGCCGGTCGACCACGAGGCCGAGCGGAAGGCCGGCGCCAGCACGGCGCGGATGCCGGTCGCCGCCACCTCGTCGGCCCAGTTCGGCCGCGAGGCCGAGATGTCGACATAGGTGGTGACGCCGCTCTTCAGCATCTCGGAGAGCGCGACCTGGGTAGAGGCGGTCGCCGCATCCGGCGGCAGCCGGAAGATCGGCATGAATTCGTAAAGCGAGCTCATGCCGAGACGCGGGCTGCCGAGCTCCTCCAGCAACCCCTTGTTGCCCGGCTCCGACGTGGGGTGGGAGTGGATATCGATCAAACCGGGCATGACCATGAGGTCGCGGCCGTCGATGGTGCGGTCGGCGGCGCCGGCATAGCCCTTGCCGACATGGGTGAGGCTGGATCCCGAGAAGGCGACGTCGGCGTCCTTCAGATAGACATGACGTTTCTCGGCGCGGTCCCAGGCGACAACCCAGGCGGCGTTCTTGACGACGGTCGTTCCCATTCGCGGTCCCTACGACGAGACGGAGCGCAGCAGCGAGCCACGCCCCGATCGATGCCTCCCCCTCGGCCCCGTTTTCGGAGCTTCGCCAGGTTGGACTGACGCTACCACAGGTGCCGCCCTCGGCAATCCCTCGGCCGCGGCGTTCACATACCGGCTGGGCGCCGCCCCCAGCACCCGGCGGAACATGGCGGTGAAGGCGCTGGCGCTGTCGTAGCCGAGGGCCGAGGAGACCTCGGCGATCGAGCGGCCCTGGGCGAGCCGCGCCAGGGCCTCTGCCAGCCGAGCCTGCTGGCGCCAGGCGCCGAAGCTCATGCCGGTCTCCTTCTGGAACAGCCGCGCCAAGGTACGGCCGCTGGCGCCGATGCGCTCGGCCCAGTCCTCCAGCGTGTCGTCGGAGGCGAGGTCGTCCAGGATGGCCCGGCAGAGGCCGAGGAGGCGCGGGTCGGCGGGAAGCGGAATGCGGAGCGGCAGCTCGGTCGCGCGGCGCAGCTCCTCCAGAATCAGCGCGACCAAGGCCTCGGCCCGGCCGCGCGCCGGGTAGTCGACCGGCTCCTCGCCCATGGCGAGGATCAGCTCCCGCAGCAGGGCCGAAACCTCGACCACGACGCAGCGTTCGCGCGGCATGAACGGCGCCGCCTCCGGCTCGATGTAGAGGGTGCGCATCGAGACCGCGCCGACCATGCGGATCTCGTGGTCGACCCCGCCGGGAACCCAGACGGCGCGCCGCGGCGGCACCGCCCAGGTCCCGCCGGCCGTCGTCAGCCGCATCGTGCCGCCGATGGCATGTACCACCTGCGCGCGCCGGTGGCGGTGCGGCAGGATGTGGTAGCCGTCGACGAAATCCTTCGGCATCGCCGCGACCGGGCTGGGGACGTCCTGGTAGTCGCGGGGATCGGTGCTGCGGGCGCGGGCCATGTCCACTTCTCGACGATGCCTGTCAGGACACAGCGTATCGGACAAAGCTAGAGTGGGACAGTCCGTTTCGGAGGGGGAACCCCATGGATCGCCGGCACGCGCGACGGGTCATCGGCTTCATCAACGCCGCCCATGTCATCGACCACATGCTGCTGCTGATCTTCCCGACCGCCGTGCTCGGCATGGGCGCGGTCTTCGACATGCCCTATGGCGAGATGCTGGCGCTGTCGCTGGGCGGCTTCATCGCCTTCGGCGCCGGTTCGATGCCGTCGGGCTGGCTCGGCGACAAGTGGAGCCGGCGCAACATGATCGCCGTGTTCTTCATTGGCATCGGCGTCGCCATCATGCTGGTGGGCCTCGCCAGCACGCCGACGATGCTGGCGGTCTCCTTGACCCTGGTCGGCCTCTTCGCCTCGATCTACCACCCGGTCGGAACCGCGATGCTGACCGCCCATGCCGAGCCCGAGCGGATGGGCCGCGAGATCGGCGTCAACGGCGTCTGGGGCAATCTCGGCGTCGCCTTCGCGGCGCTCATCGCCGGCGGCCTCACGCAATATGTGAGCTGGCGCGCCGCCTTCTTTGTTCCCGGCGCGATCTCGATCGTCCTCGGCATCGCCTTCCTGGCGATGGTCCCCGACATTCCGGTGCCCAAGCGCGCCGGCAAGAAGGCGGCCGAGCTGCCGCGCAGCGTCGTCATCCGGGCGTTCGCCGTGCTGGCGGCGGTGACCGTCGCCGGCGGCATCGTCTTCAATGCCACAACCGTGACGCTGCCCAAGGTGTTCGACGAGCGGCTGACCGGCCTCGCCTCGACGCCCTTCGGCGTCGGCAGCTTCGCCTTCGCCGTCTTCGTCATCGGCGCGACCTCGCAGCTGATCGTCGGTCGGCTGGTCGACCGCTACACGCTCCGCAACGTGTTCCTGCCGCTGGCCGCCTTGCAGGCGCCCTGCTTGATACTGGCATCCTTCGCCCAGGACTGGACGATGGTGGCGCTCGCCATCGGCGTCATGTTCGCGGTGTTCGGCCAGGTCACGATCAACGACGCCATCGTCGCCAAATACACCGACGACCATTGGCGGTCCCGCGCCTATGCCGTCCGCTACCTGGTCTCCTTCGGCGCCGCGGCGCTGGCGGTGCCGCTGGTCGCCGTGCTGCACGGCCAGGGCCAGGGCTTCACGCCTGTCTTCCAGGCGCTCGCCATCCTGGGCGCCATCGTCTTCCTCGGCGCCGCCTTCATGCCGAACCGGCCGGGCGAGATCGTCGCCAAGCCGGCGACACAGCCGGCCGAATAGCGCATCCTGCTTTACTCCTCCCGACAAGGCCCTCCATGACCACGGTCGCTGCATCTCCTGCCGTTTCCGGTACCCGGAGCCTCGGTTTCGCTCGGGTCCTCGCCCCCGTCAGCGTCGCGCATTTCTGCAGCCATTTCTTCCAGTTCATCCTGCCGCCGCTGTTCCCGGCGATGAAGGCGCATTACGGCGTCAGCTTCACCGAGCTGGGAGTGCTGGTCGCGATCTTCTACGGCTTCTCCGGCGTCAGCCAGGCGGTGGTCGGCGTCGTGGTCGACCGCTACGGCGCGGCGCGCGTGCTCTCCGGCGGCCTGGCTCTGCTGGCGGTCAGCTTCGCCGGCGTGGCACTGGCGCCGGGCTACGCCTGGCTGCTGCCGCTGATGGCGCTGGCCGGGCTCGGCAACAGCATCTTCCATCCCTGCGACTACTCGATCATGTCGGCCCGCATCGAGCCGAACCGGGTCGGCCGCGCCTTTTCCTTCCACGCGCTCGCCGGCACCGCGGGCTATGCCGCCGCGCCGCTGACCATGCTGGCTCTCTCGGCGGTGATGCCATGGAACGTGGCGATCCTGGCGCCGGTGCTGCTGGCCGCCCTCACGGCGCTCTACATCGCCGTCCGCCGCGGCGACTTCGCCACGCCGACGTCCGGTGGGAAGACGGCTGCACCGGGACAGGGCAGCGGTCTCGGCGTCCTGCTCCACACCTCGGTGATCGCCGCCTTCGTCTTCTTCAGCCTCGGCGCGCTGCCGGCGATCGGCACCACCGCCTTCCTGCCGGCAGCGCTGCTCGACCAGTTCGGAACGCCCTTGGCGATCACCGCCGCGGCCATCGGTGCGCAGCAGGCGGGCGGCGCCGTCGGCGTGCTGCTCGGCGGCTGGCTCGCCGATCGCGCCGGCCGCCACGACCATGTGATCATCGCCGGCCTGCTCGTCGCCGGCGCGCTGATCTACGCCGTGACCACCCAGCCGATCCCGGCGGTGCTGCTGCCGACCGCCTTCGGCCTCGCCGGATTCGCCTCGGGCCTCACCGGTCCGTCGCGCGACATGATCATCCGCGCCATCGCCACGCCGGAGACGCGCGGGCGCATCTTCGGCTTCGTCTATTCGGGCTACGACTTAGGATCGGCGCTGGTGCCGCTGGCGCTGGCGGCAATCCTGGACCGCGGCCATGTCGGCTGGATCGCGCCCGTGATCGCCGCCAGCTACCTCGCGATGATCGCCGTGGTCTTGGCGGTCCGCTACGGCAGCGTCCGCCGCGCTTGAAGCCACGGCCGACGACGCCGGCGGAACTAGGCGGCGCGATGCCGCTCTAGGGAATCGAGAAGCGCCTGCGCGCGCTCGCGTTTGGCGGCGCTGGCATCGCGCTGGACGATGCGCAGCAGCGTGTCGCGGGCGAGCATGTCGCCGGCTTCGGCGCGCTCGAAGGCGAGGGCGTCGCGCTTTTCATAGTGGCTGGTGTCGAAGGGCACCACCTTGGCCCCGTTGCGAAGCCAGTAGTGCTTCAGGTCGTCCGTCTTCCAGCCTTCGTAGACCTCGTTCCAGTCCTTGTAGATCCCTGCATAGGTCTGGACCGAGAGGGTGGCGATGGGATCGGAGAGGCGCTGGTAGCGCGCATCGAAGGACTGGCGGAGCTCGCCGCTCTTGTTCGGCAGCGCCTTGTGCACGGTGGTGTCGGAGAAGATGACGATGTCGCCCGCAGCGAAATCGCCGCCGACCCACTTGCCCTCGAACTTCTCGGTGACCTCGAGCCCGCCGGCGCCGGGCGCCAGCTCGAAGTCGAGCACGCCGCGCTTGTGCGAGCCCTCAGCCATGATCAACCCGCCCTTCGAGGTCGGGCAGTCGCCGAGCGACATCCAGCAGGCATAGCTGACACCGCCGCCGATATGGATGCGGTCCTGGTGCGAGCCGGTGGTGAAGTCGAAGGACTTGGTCTGCGGGAAGATGTTGCGGAGCACGAACATCGGATGCGCCAGCACCGGCTCGCCGAAGATCCGCTCGAAGACGCCGATGATGTTCGGATGATGCTTCATCCGGTGCAGCGACTCGAGCTTCCACATCGGCCGGAAATGCTCGAGGTAATGCGGCTCCGGGTCCTTGCAGGCTTTCGAGAGCTCGGCGATGCCGCTCTCGGCCGGCGCGTCCTTCTTGAGCCAGCCGGCCTTGCCGGCCATGGCCAGCAGCTCGCTGCGGATGCCCATGATCTCGTCACGGGGAAGTACGCCGCGGAGGAAGAGGTAGCCGTCCCGGTCGAGATTCGCCGCGAGCGCGGCGCCGTCCTGGAGGACTGCCGTCGAATCATGGAAGGGCTTGATCATGCAGGAGACGCTAAAAAGCGCGGACAAGGTTGTCAACGCGAAGCATCCGGGGATGAACGCCTTGTGGTAGCGCCGTAACGGGATCGGCCGCTATTTCGGCCGCGGCGCCTTCACGCCCGCATCGGGCTGCGCCAGCTCGCCCCGCCTCAACGCCTTCACCGCCGTGACCAGCGCCTGCGCCGCGTTCCGTACCTCGTCCCGAAGATCGCGGTCGGCGTCGAGGTCGTCATGGCTGGTGGCATAGGGCTTCATGTAGCCGATATAGGCGCCGACCTGGCTCTTCGGCCCGGCCGAGACCAGCCCCATCGACTGCAGCCAGTCGGTCAGGATGCGGCGCAGCGTCTCGACGCCCTCGACGTCGCCATGGACGACGACCGAGAAGGCCCGGCCGGCCAGGTGCTTCGGGTAGTCCCAGCCCTTCAGCTCCAGCGCCTTCGCCATCTCCGGGTCCTTGCCGCCGGTCGAGGTCGGGTCCGGATTGCCGCCATCGGCGCAGACCAGCCGGTCCATCATCAGCTTCAGCCCGCTCGGCGCCTGGTACCAGTTGACCGGAGAGAGGATCATCACGCCGTGGGCGGCCGACCATTTCGGATAGATCTCGGCCATCCAGTCGTTGACCTGGCCCATCGCGTGGTTCGGGTAGCACGAGCAGGGCCAGTGGCAGAGCGGCATCGCGGTCGAGACGCAGGCCTTGCAGGGATGAATCTGGCGGCCGTATTCCGAGGTGAGGCGACTGAGATCCAGAAAGTCGACCTCGAAGCCGCGCGTGCCGGCGATGATGGTCTCTGCCGTCTTCGCCAGCCGGAAGGTCTTCGACATCTCGCCCGGACAGGTCTGCTCGCTGCGGGACGAACCGTTGACGATTAGGATGCGCGACCGCGCCTTGGGGTCGCGCTGCCGGCGCTCGGCCACATGAATCTCGGCCCGGCTCTTCAGCCAGTCGACCGAGAGGTCGTAGGTGGGATCGGCGAAGCCGCGGCCGGCACGGCGTGTGCGTGGTGCCTTCCGGTAGTCGTCGTAACCGTCCCAGGCGACCTCGATGATCTTCTCGATCTCGCCCTGAAGGCCGTCGAAGGCGGGATCGGCAAAGCGCTGGCGGACACGCTCGGCGAACGCGGCCCGCGTCAGCTGCACGCTCGGCATGCCCTTGCGGATCTTCACCTTGGCCATGGGCACCTCGGAGTAACTTCTTAGGCTACGAGCTTGTCTCGTAGTAACCGGCGGGTGAACGCAATGACGATCCTAACTTGGTCGCCATTGAACTCCTCCCATCGTGCATGAGTTGCCGCCGCGCGGAGGTCGCCTGCGGCTACAGCTTCCTTGGCTTCAAGCTTGGAAAAGAGGCCGCCGGCCTTCAGCGCGTTGATTAGTGGATCAACCGTCTTGTTCGCGTCCTCGATTCCAGCCACTGCACAGAGACGACGCACCGTGTCCTCGAAGACGACTCCGGCGATCACACCTGCCGGCTCTTTCCTGCCTTCAGCTAGGTATAGGTCTGCGTGATCTAGCAGGTCATCAAATGTTTCGGCCGAGATCCGGCGCTCCATATTAACGAGCAGCCCTCTGTCCATATCGACGAGGAGCTGCTTAAGGATTGCGACGATCGATTGAACCTGCTGGCCGATCATGTAGCCATAGTCTCGCGCCTGCAGCTTGTCGACCTGCGCGAGATAAGCTGATCGTGGGGATGATTCACACGCGGTTTGGACAATGCTGTGTGTGGCTGCGACCCAACCAACGCAAGCCGCGAAGACTTGGTCGTTGGCAACCTGACCAACTTCGTTCATATGCAAAAAACTCGGCACCTGCTCAATTAGCTCATAAATGCGAGCCTTGACGCCCTCCACGACGGCCATCCCCACCTCCCCTGCGAACGAAATTCGGAGTGACTACAATTCTCCCAGTCGGTCGTAGCGAACCTCGCCGCCGATCAGGGTCAGATCGATCTTCGCCTCCAACAGCTCCGCGGGATCGACGGCGAAGAGATCCTGGTCGATGATGGCAATGTCCGCCAGCATCCCGACCTCCAGCGTGCCGCGATCACCCTCGGCGAAGGCCGAATAGGCGCCGTTGGCAGTGAAGGCGCGCAACGCCTCGCCCAGCGGCAAAGTTTCCGATGAACCGAGCACGCGGCCACGATCGGTCTTGCGGGTGACCATGACGTGGAGGCCGATCAAGGGGTTGTCGGAGGAGACCGGCGCGTCGGGGCCAGCGGCCGGGCGAAGCCCGCGGTCGTGCCAGCGCGGCGGATACGAGGCCTCCGACCGCGCCTCGCCGAGCCCGTCGACAGAGAGGTCGCCGAACTCGTGGATGAACCGGCTGTGGGGGAGCCAAGAATCCATAGCACCACCGCCAATCAGAGCAGCAAGTCGATCTCCTATGTTAGAATTCTACGGTTCCATAGCATTCGTGGAGAGCGCCTGGGATTGCGAGCTTTGCTTTGCATACAAAGAGGTGCCAGAAACATTCATGGGAGGTGCTCCTGCTCAGCCTGAAAATATCGCGCGCCATGAGCGCGTGCGGGCATTTCGCGCAAAGCTGCGCACGCATACACCGGATCAGCTGATCGACGAGTTTCTCCTCACGCCCGGCTGCCACGGCATTGAAGCTGGCCTGGATGCTCAGCTGCAAGAATTCGTCGGAAACAAATTTGAGGTAGCGGCAACGGATGTACTTGTGGTCGGGTCAGCGAAGACTGGATTCTCGATCTCGCAAAAAATTAGAAACGGAAGAGTGATCAAACCACGCCACAGAAGTTTCAGCGAGGAGTCAGATGTAGATCTTGCAATCGTTTCCTCTGCCTTATTCGATCGGATTTGGGAGGAGACATTTTCTTACTTAAATGAAATTGGACCGTGGGCTCAAATTCAATCTTTCGAGAAGTATTTTTTCAGAGGTTGGATCAGGCCGGATAAATTACCTCAAGAGGACACGTTCAGGCCTGGGAAAACCTGGAGAGATTTTTTCAATCGAATGAATAGGGACCGAGATTACACTGACCATCGGATTTCTGCTGGTCTGTATCGATCTCCGCTGTTTCTTCGTGCCTATCAGCGCGTCGCAATAAAGGAATGTCAGCAGGAGGAAGCGGGGTTAGTATGAAAACGTCAGCAACCAATAAGAAGATCCGCGAACTCATCACTGGTATTCGTGACAAGACCCTTATTCCACGCCCTGAGTTTCAACGCCGTTTTGTTTGGAAGAATTTAGACAAAGTTAATTTCATAGAAACAATATTAAAGGGTTATCCGTTTCCAGAAATATATATTGCGGACGGTGATGTTGATTTAGAAACTGGATCTGGAACTCAAGTTCTTGTTGATGGGCAGCAAAGAATTATGACTTTATTTCAGTATTTCACAGGATCGTCTCTTTTGAAAATCCCTGCCCACATCGGATCGTATCAGAGTCTTTCACCGGACGAACAACGAGCCTTCCTTAATTATGATGTTGCGACCCGAGACCTTGGCACGGTACCCAAAGCCGAGATAATTGAGGTTTTTCGACGTATAAACATGACATCCTATTCTCTTAACGACATGGAAATTAATAATGCAATTTATGAAGGAGAGCTAAAAAAGTATGCAGAATTTATATCGGACGATAATTTCTTCGAACAACACAAAATATTTAACTCTACCGACCGGCGCCGGATGGGAGATATAAGATATGTTTTGACAATTATAATTACAATGATAACTGGATACTTTAATCGTGACGAATTTCTTGAAACATATCTATCAGAGAACAACGATGCTTTCGAAATGCGGGACGAGATCCAAGATCGATGGTCGAAGTGCCTGTCATTCATACGAGACTGCCAATTTTCCGAGACGTCTCGTGTGTGGAAGAAGGTAGATTTCTTCACATTTGTGGTAGAGCTTGATCGAATTCTGGTAAAGCAGGCACCAATATTGAAGCCGAAAGAAGTAAGCGAGCGGCTAGAAGCTTTTTTTGGTCGCGTGTCAAATCTTACAGGAACTGAGACGGATACGGATGAAGCTGAATATTACAAGGCCGTTATTCAAGCATCCAATGACCGCGTAAGCCGCGTCAGGCGTGGCAAAATTATAGAGAGAATACTGCGGGGTAAGGACTGAAGCTCAGACGCGTTGGGCCGGTCATGTGAAAAATCCGGATAGAGGGAGGTCAATCTCTACCGAACCCTGGTTTCAGATTCAGCCTCGCCCAGCCGGTCGTAGCGGACCTCGCCGCCGAGAAGCGTCAGGTCGACCTTGGCCGCCAGCAGCTCCGCCGGATCGACGGCGAAGAGATCCCGGTCGATGACGGCAATGTCCGCGAGCATTCCGACGTCCAGCGTGCCGCGCTCGGCCTCGGCGAAGGCCGAGTAGGCGCCGTTGGCGGTGAAGGTGTGCAACGCCTCGGCCAGCGGCAAGGTTTCCGACGATCCCAGCACACGGCCGCGATCGGTCTTGCGGGTGACCATGACATGGAGGCCGATCAGCGGGTTGTCGGAGGAGACCGGCGCATCGGAGCCGGCGGCGGGACGGAGCCCGCGGTCATGCCAGCGCCGCATCGGATACGACGCCTCCGACCGCGCCTCGCCCAGCACGTCGACATAGAGGTCGCCGAACTCGTGAATGAACACCGGCTGCGGCGAAGGGATGATGCCGAGCCGTTTCATCTCGCCGATCTGACGATCGGTGACGAAGCCGCAATGCTCGATCCGCGGCCGCGCGTCGGCCTTGGGATGGGTCTTCAGCGACTTCTCGACGGCGACGATCGCCTGCCCGATCGCGGCGTCGCCGATGGCGTGGATGGCGATCTGCCAGCCGGCGGCATGGACCTCGGCAACCATCGCCTCCATCTCGCGGTCCTCGAAGCAGAGCATTCCCTTCTCGCTGCCGCAGCAGCGATAGGGCTCGCTCATCGCCGCGGTGCGCCCGCCGGCAGAGCCGTCGGCCCAGAACTTGACCGGTCCGATCCGCATCATGTCGTCGCCGATACCGGTGACGAGCCCGGCCGCCCTGGCGTCGGCGAGCGCGCCGTCCGGCCCGCCGGTGAAGCTGAGGTAGGACCTCACCGGCAGGCGGCCGGTCTGCCTCGCCTCGCGATAGGCAAACCACTCCTCGAACTTGGCGCGAAGCCCGACGCCGGCATCGACGACGCTGGTGAGGCCGAGTTCCAGGCAATGGCGCCCGCCCCGCTCGATCGCCTCGATCAGCCGGGTGCGGTCGGGTTTCGGCATCACCCGGTAGACAACCTCCTGCGCCCGCTCCTGGACCAGGCCCGTCAGGCGCCCCTCGCGTCGCTCGAAGGCGCCTCCGGGCGGATCGTTGACCCCCTCGGGGATGCCGGCGGCGGTGAGCGCGCGGGAGTTGGCGACGCCCATGTGGCCGCAGGTGCGGCGGATGTAGACCGGATTATCCGGCGCCGCCCGGTCCAGCTCCTCTCGCAGCGGATGGCGCTTCACGTCGAGGTGGAAATGGTCGTAACCGCGGCCGATGATCCAGGCGCCCGGCCCCAGCCGCTTCGCCTCGGCCGCCACGGCGTCGACGATCTGAGCGATGGCGGTCGCCCGGGGCGGCTTGAAGTCGAGTTCGACCAGGCCGAGCCCGATCGGGATCAAATGCTCGTGTGCGTCGCAGAAGCCCGGCACCGCCAGCCGACCGTGGAGGTCGACCACCCGGGTCCCGGCCCCGATGAGCCCGGAGAGCTCCGATTCGGTCCCGGCCGCCACCACCCGGCCCTTCCACAGCGCCAGGGCGGAGGCCTCGGGAAGCCCGAGGCCTCGCCAGATGCGGCCGCCCTTGAGCAGGACATCGGCCTTGGGAAAGGCAGTCATCGGACGGCTGCGGAAGGCCAATCCGCCGCATTGCGGCGGCTCGCCGGGGGCGCTACCAGTTGACCGGCCATGGGGGCGTCCTTTTCCAACGGGTGGGATAAGGGCACGGTGACGCGGGGCCGGGTGGACGGTCAAGCCGGGCCTAAGGGCATCCGGGCAGCAGAAAAAGGGGCCGGGGAAACGTGACTTACGACGCCGTCTTCGCCGAGGCCGTGGACCGGCTCAGGTCCGAGCGGCGCTATCGCGTCTTCACCGAGCTCGAGCGCCGGGCCGGCAGCTTCCCCCGCGCCTTCAACCATTCACTCCCGGACGCGCCGGAAGTCACCGTCTGGTGTTCCAACGACTATCTCGGCATGGGCCAGCATCCCGACGTGCTGGGCGCGATGAAGGAGGCGCTGGACCGCTACGGCGCCGGCGCCGGCGGCACCCGCAACATCTCGGGCAACAGCCACCCGATCGCCATCCTGGAACGCACGCTGGCGGAGCTGCACGGGAAGGAGGCGGCGCTTGCCTTCACCTCGGGCTTCGTCGCCAACGACGCCGCGCTCTCGGCGATCGGCCAGCTTCTCAAGGGCTGCGTCATCCTCTCCGATGCGGACAACCACGCCTCGATGATCGCCGGCATCCGCCATTCGGGTGCCGACAAGAAGATCTTCCGCCATAACGACGTCGAGCACCTGGAGGCACTGCTGAAGGCGGAGCCCGCCGACCGGCCGAAGGTCATCGCCTTCGAATCCGTCTACTCGATGGATGGCGACATCGCGCCGGTGGCCGAGATCTGCGACCTGGCCGAGCGCTACGGCGCCCTCACCTTCCTCGACGAGGTCCATGCCGTCGGGCTCTACGGCGCCCATGGCGCCGGGGTCGCCGAGCGCGACGGCGTCATGTCCCGGGTCGACGTCATCTCCGGCACGCTGGGCAAGGCCTTCGGGGTCATGGGCGGCTACATCGCGGGATCCGGTCCGCTGGTCGACGCCGTCCGCAGCCATGCCAACGGCTTCATCTTCACCACCGCGCTGCCGCCCGCGATCGCGGCCGGCGCCACCCGGTCGATTCGCCATCTGATGACCAGCGGGGCCGAGCGCGAGCGCCACCAGGAACGGGTCGCCGCCTGCAAGCGCCTGCTGCGGGAGGCGGGCTTCCCGGTCCTCAACTCGACCAGCCATATCGTGCCGCTGATGGTCCGCGACGCCGGCCGCTGCAAGGCGGCGAGCGACCGGCTGCTGGCACAGCACCGCATCTATATCCAGCCGATCAACTTTCCGACGGTCCCCAGGGGTAGCGAACGTCTCAGGATCACGCCGACGCCGTTCCATGATGACGCGGCGATGTCGGCGCTGGTCGAAGCCCTGGTGGAAGTCTGGGACGCGCTCGGCTTGATGCGCGAAAAGCGCGCGCCAGCTGAGGTTAAATGATGTTTAGGTCGTTACTAGTCGAGGATTGAATTGACCGCCCCGTGACCTGCGCGTAACACTGCGCGCAGACGGGGGAACTTTGTGACTGGGGGGATACACCCATGATTGGCCTTCGATTCAAGCGCGCGGCGGCTGCCGCGGCTCTTGCCGTTTGGATCAGCGGCCCTGCGATGGCCCAGACCAAGCAGGTCGCGGCGACCTCCACCTGCCCGAGCCCGGTTGTCGAGGCGATGCATGTGCGGCTGCTCCAGACCGAGCTGATGGTGGCGGCGCTGCAATGCCGCGCGGCGCCGGGCTACGACTTCTCGTCCAAGTACAACGCCTTCGTCATGCAGTTCAGTTCGCCGCTGAGCCAGAACGCCAACACGCTCAAGGACCACTTCCGCAAGAGCTTCGGCGCCAACCACATGACCCAGCTCGACCGCTACATGACGCGGATCGCCAACGACGCCGGCCAGCGCGGCATGGGTGCCGGCTATTGCCAGAACATGGCGCCGATCTTCGAGAACGTGCTTCAGCTCAAGGGCAACAGCGAACTCACCAGGTTCTCGAACCAGAACCCGCTCGCCCTCGCCATCAGCAGCCGCGACGGCTGCTGATCCGCACGTTATCGTCGCCTCCGCTTGCCGGCGGAGGGGTCGATGCGGGGGATATTTCCATTTCTTGATCTGGTGACCGCTGCCAGGGCCGAGGAACCCGCGCAGGCCGGCGCCGCGCAGCTGATCGCGGCGATGCGCGGCCATGCCGGGGACCTGGTCCAGCGGCTCGGCGCGATCCGCGAGTCGCTCAACGACCTGCCGGGCTATGCGCGCCAGGCGCTCGACCTTCTGACCGATCTCGAAGGGCTGCCGTCGCTCGGCGAGGCGCTCCTCGTCCTGATCGCGGTCACGGCGCTGGGCGGAGCGGCACAATGGCTGTTCGGCCGGGCGATGCGGCGGCTCCGCGAGCGGATGGCGGCGGCGTCCGGGTCGCTGATGCATGCCGGTGCGCTGCTTGCCAACCTGTTCCTCGATGCGGTCGGCATCATCGTCTTCCTGGTCTTCGCCAACGGCGCCACCTTCCTCTTCCTCGACCGCTTCGATCCGCGGCGCGAGCTGGTGGTCGCGATCCTGCTGGCGATCTCCGCAGCCCAGCTGGCGGGAGCCATCTCGCGCGCGATCCTGTCGCCATCCGCCCCGCAGCTTCGCCTGGTCGCCCTCGACGACCGCACCGCCCGCGGCCTGCAGCGCTGGGCCGTCGGTCTCGCCGCGCTCGCGGGCTTCGCCTATTTCGGCGGGGGTCTGCTCGGCATCCTCGCGGTGCCATCGGAGCTGAGCGCCCTCTGGGACATCGTCTTCGCGCTCTTGCTGGCGCTTCTGCTGGTGGCCTGGACCTGGATCAACCGCCGGCCCGTCGCCGAGGCCCTGGGAAGCGAGGGCATCGCCCAGTCCTGGCATGCGGCCGCCACCGTCTATATTGCCGTCGTCTGGCTGGTCTGGTCCTACAAGCGCCTGCTGGACCGGCCGGACGGCGCCAAGACCGTGCTGCTGAGCGCGCTGGTCGTGCTGGCTATCCCCCTCGCCGACCGCCTGGTGCGGCAGCTGCTCGCCCGGCTGCTCCGGCCCTGGCCGGGACAGGAGGCGGAAACCGGGCTCCGGCTCGCCCGCGCGTCCCGCGTCATCCTCGGCGCTTTCCGAGTGATGATCGCGGTCGCCGCCATCGCCATCCTGATCGAGGCCTGGGGCGGGCCGGTCATTGCCACCCTCCGGAACGACATGGGTCGTTCGATCCTCCGCGCCGTGTTCAACATCGCCGTCGCCGTGATCCTGGGCTATGGCGCCTGGGAGGGCAGCAAGATCCTGATCGAGCGCCATGTCGGCCGGCCGCAGCCGGGCGAGGAACTGCAGCCGGGGACCCGCGCGCATACGCTGCTGCCGGTGCTCCGCCACTTTGCGCTGGGCGCCCTCTCCGTCGTCATCGGGCTGATCGTGCTGTCCTCGCTCGGCGTCGACATCGCCCCGCTGCTGGCCGGTGCCGGCATCGTCGGCCTCGCCATCGGCTTCGGTGCCCAGGCCCTCGTCCGCGACATCGTCGCCGGCTTCTTCTTCCTGCTCGACGATGCCTTTCGCATCGGCGAGTACGTCGATGTCGGGCGGGTCAAGGGCACCGTCGAGGGCATCACCATCCGCTCGCTCCAGCTCCGCCATCACCGCGGCGCGCTGCACACCATCCCCTACGGGCAGATCCAGGCGATCAGCAACCACCACCGCGACTGGGTGATCGAGAAGCTGGAGTTCGGCCTCGCCTACGGCACCGACATCGAGAAGGTCAGGAAGATCCTCAAGAAGATCGGCCAGGAGCTGGCCGAGAACCCGGAGATCGCCGCGGTCATGCTGGAGCAGCTGAAGAGCCAGGGCGTCATGCGCCTGACCGAGACGGCGATGATCTTCCGGGCCAAGTTCAAGACCAAGCCCGGCGAGCAGTTCCTGGTCAGGCGCGAGGCCTATCAGCGCATGCAGGCCGCCTTCGCCGCCAATGGCATCGAGTTCGCGTTCCCGACGGTCCGCATCGCCGAGAACGCCAGCGACGGCGAAATTGCCGCCGCCGCACACCGGACGATCGCCGCGAGTGCGCCGAAGCCGCCCGAAAAACCTGCCAATTCAGATGTTTAGACTATATAGTCTCATATCGATACTAATTTACTTTAGCGCCGGAGAAATTACGCTGCCGACCCCCACTGGGGCCTGGGTGCTGGAAATATGAGACAGATTTACTGTCTTATTTGTCATTTTCCAGTGGCGCCAAGGAAATAGGACGGCCATTCTGACCTTCTTTCCGGCCCCTCCCCGGCCATCCGCCTACGCCTGCCTATAAGGACCCGAAACGATGGCGACCAGCCAGCGCATGCTCAGCTTCGTCTCCGTGGACAAGCAGATGCCCGATAAACGCGCGGCCGCGACTCGCACGTCGGACTTCCAGGAGATCTTCGCCCAGTTCGACGCATCTCGGGCGGCCGAGCAGGCCAGCCGCTGCTCGCAATGCGGCGTGCCCTTCTGCCAGGTCCATTGTCCGCTTCACAACAACATCCCCGACTGGCTGATGCTGACCGCCCAGGGGCGGCTCGAGGAGGCCTACGAGGTCGCCGCGGCGACCAACACCTTCCCCGAGATCTGCGGGCGCATCTGCCCGCAGGACCGTCTCTGCGAGGGCAACTGCGTCATCGAGAAGGGCTTCGAGTCGGTCACCATCGGCACGGTCGAGAAATACGTGACCGACCAAGCCTTCCAGAACGGCTGGGTCAAGTCGATCCGCCCGCCGCGCGAGCTCGGCCAGTCGATCGGCATCGTCGGCGCCGGCCCCGGCGGGCTCGCCGCCGCCGAGATGCTGCGCCGCAAGGGCTACCAGGTCACCGTTTACGACCGCCACGACCGCGTCGGCGGCCTGATGATCTACGGCATCCCCGGCTTCAAGCTGGAGAAGCCGGTGGTCGAGCGCCGCACCCAATGGCTGATCGAGGGCGGCATCAAGTTCGTGCTCAACGTCGAGATCGGCAAGGAGATCACGCTGGCCGAGCTTCGCCAGCGCCACGATGCCGTCCTGATCGCGACCGGCGTCTACCGCGCCCGCGACATCCAGGCGCCGGGCGTCGGCCTCGACGGCATCGTTCCCGCCCTCGACTACCTGATCGCCTCCAACCGCACCGGGCTCGGCGACACCGTGCCGGCCTATAACGACGGCACGCTGAACGCCGCGGATAAGCACGTCGTCGTCATCGGCGGCGGCGACACCGCGATGGACTGCGTCCGCACCGCCGTCCGCCAGGGCGCCAAGTCGGTCAAATGCCTCTATCGCCGCGACCGCGCCAACATGCCCGGCTCGCAGCGCGAAGTTTTCCATGCCGAGGAGGAAGGCGTCGAGTTCGTCTGGCTCGCCCAGCCGGAAGCCTTCCTCGGCAACGGCCGCGTCTCCGGCGTCCGCGCCCAGCGTGTCCATCTCGGTATGCCGGACGCCACGGGGCGCCAGATGCCGCAGGTGATCGGCGACTCGCACTTCACCGTCGAGGCCGACCTCGTCCTCAAGGCCCTCGGTTTCGATCCCGAAGACCTGCCGGTGCTGTTCGGCGCGCCCGAGCTCGAAGTGACCAAGTGGGGCACGATCAAGATCAACCAGCGGACGATGCAGACCAACCTGCCGGGCGTCTATGCCGCCGGCGACATCGTCCGCGGCGCCTCGCTGGTCGTCTGGGCG
>CAMDFP010000025.1 GCA_945897335.1 Asaia bogorensis
CTGGGCCAGGAACTGGTGGATGCCGCCGACGATGCGACCCATGTCTTCGTCGGCGCCGGCATCGGCGCGCTGGCCGGCGCCGTGGTCGCCCGGCTCTGGCAATGCCTCGGGGCAAACCGGCCGCGCGTCGTCGTCGTCGAGCCGCTGACCGCGGACGCGGTCTACCAGAGCGCCGCCCGCGGCAAGCTGTCGCGAACGGACGGGACGCTGAACACCGTCATGGACGGGCTTTCGGTCGGGACCGCCTCGCACCTCGCCTGGGAGATCCTGGACGGCGGCGCCTACGGCTTTCTCGCCATCCCCGATCCACCGGCCGTGGCCGCCATGCGCCTTGCGCATCAGGGACCCTCGTCGCTGGTGATCGGCGAGACCGGCATCGCCGGCCTCGCCGGCGCACTGGTCGCCTGCAGCGAGGAGTCGATGCGAAAGTCGCTCGGCCTCGGGCCCGAGTCCAAGGTCGTCGCCATCGCCTGCGAGGGACCGACCGACCTCGAGGTGTTCCACCGACTGCTTGACGGAGCCCCGGCATGAGCGGCCCCCGCATCGCCATCGGCGCACTCCTGTTCGAGGGCAACACGCTGTCCCCGGTGATCACCCAGCGGGCCGACTTCGCCAGCAAATACCTGGCTTCCGGCGCCGAGATCCCGGCAACGCTGGCCGCCACCAATACGGAGGTGGGCGGCGCCCTCGAGGTGTTCCGGGGCGCGGATGCCGACATCGTCCCGCTGATCGCCACCCATGGCGGCGCCGGCGGACGGGTCGCTGCCAAATGCTATGCGGAATTCCGGGACGAGTTGCTGGAGCGCCTCAAGGCCGCCGGCAAGGTTGACGGCGTCTACCTGGCGCTCCACGGCGCCTTCATCGCCGAGGGCACCGACGACGCCGAGGCCGAGATCCTGGCCGCGGTCGCCGCCATCGTCGGCCGGGACGTGCCGATCGCCGTCTCCTGCGACCTCCACGGCCACATCACGCCGGAGATGCTGCGCCATGCCTGCATCCTGATCGGCTACCAGGAGTATCCGCACGACGACACCCGCGAGACCGGAGCCCGGGCGGCGACGCTGCTCATCCGAACGATCCGGGGCCAGATCCGGCCGGTGACGCGGCTCCGCCGCGCGCCGATGATCCTGCCTGCCCAGCGCCAGCGCACCAAGGGCAGCGGGCCGATGATGGACATCGTCAGGCTCGCCCGCAGCCGCGAGGCTGACGGCACGGTGCTCGCCGCCAGCTATTTCGCCGTCCAGCCCTGGCTCGACCTGCCGGGGGTGGGCGTGACAGGCGTCGCCGTCGCCGATGGCGACCCGGCCGTCGCCGATCGAGTCGCCGGCGAGATCGTCGCGCTCTACTGGAAGAAGCGCCGCGAGTTCCTAGTGCCGACCGAGCGGCCGGCCGAAGCCATTCGCAAGGGCCGGGAGCTCGCCGGCGGACCGGTCATCCTCGCGGATGCCGCCGATTGTGTCGGCGGCGGCGCTTCGGGGGATTCCTCCGTGGTCCTCCGCGCCCTGCTCGACCATGCCCCGGACCAGAGCGCCGCCATCCACATCGTCGATCCCGTGACCGTGGCGGAAGCCCGGCGGGTCGGCGCCGGCGGCCGGTTCAAGGCGCAGCTCGGCAATCATGTCGCCAAGGCCGGCGGACCGCCGGTCACGGCCGAAGTCACGGTCGAGCGAGTCGAGCCCAATGCCCGCTTTCGCTACTCCGGCGGCCTGATGGGCGGGGTCGAGGCGTCCATGGGGGATTCGGCGCTCCTGGCCATCGGGCCGATCCGGGTGCTCTGCACCTCGCTTTCCTCCTACGAGTACGCCGACGAGCATTTCCAGGCCCTTGGCGTGGATGCCCGGAAGATGCGGTTCGTGGTGGTCAAAAACCCGATGAACTACCAGCAGGCTTTTGCCGACGCGCCCGCCATGTTTGTGCTGGACACGCCCGGTCCCACCACGTGCAATCTGGCCTCGGTCGGCTGGCGCCGGCTCGACCGGCCGTGCTTCCCGATGGAGGACGGCTTCGAGCCGGTCTTCACACCCGGCTGAACGGCGTCCGGCTTGCCTTTTCGCATACGAAAAGCCACATTGCCGGCCGCTTCGGATGAACGAATTTTGGCTAGGAACAGAATGCGACGGAACGATATCGGGCAGGCGCGGATCGATCTCGCGGCCGCCCTCCGCTGGGCCCACCGGCTCGGCTGGCAGACCGGGGTCTGCAACCACTTCAGCATGATGGTGCCGGGATCGGAGGACCTGTTCCTCGTCAATCCCGAGGGCCTCTACTGGTCGGAAGTGACCGCCTCCAACCTGGTCGTCTGCGACCTCGACGGCAAGGTGGTCGAGGGCTCGCATACGGTCGAGGCGACCGCCTTCTACCTGCATGCGCCGATCCACCGGGCCAACAAGAAGCACAAGGTGGTTCTGCACACCCACATGCCCTATGCGACCGCGCTCTGCCTGATCGAGGACGGGCGGATCGAGCCGGTGAACCAGTCGGCGATCCCCTACATGGACCGTACCGCCTATGACGAGGACTATTCGGGCCTCGCTCTCTCCTACGAGGAAGGCACGCGGGTCGCCAGGCTGATGGGCGACAACACCACGGTGATGATGCGCAATCACGGCCCGCTGGTTGCCGGCGGCACCATGCCCGAGGCCTTCGACCGGCTCTACTTCCTGGAAGAGATCTGCAAGGTGCAGCTGCTGGCGGCCCAGTCGGGCCGGCCGCTGAAGAAGGTGCAGCAGCCGGTGATCGAGGACGTGCGCCGCGTCTTCGAAAGCGACCTCGGCTACGCGGACAAGCATTTCACCGGAATCAAGCGCCGACTCGACACGCTCGAGCCCGACTACAAGAACTGAAGGAGAGTTCTAAGATGACCGCCGTTCTGAAGATGCCGCAGAAGGACTCGGCCGAATGGAAGGCCCGGGTCGAACTGGCCGCCACCTTCCGCATTGCCAATCGGCTGGGCTGGAACGAGGGCATCGCCAACCACTTCTCGGTCCAGGTCGGACCCGACCGCTACCTGCTCAACCCCTATGAGCTGCATTTCCGCGAGATCACCGCCTCCAACCTACTGGTGGTGAACGGCGCCGGCGACGTGCTCTCGGGCGAGGGCCAGGTCCGCCGCGTCGCCTTCTACTTGCACCCGCGGCTCCATACGCTGCTGCCGCGCGCGACCGCGATCATCCACGCGCACCCGCCCTATGCCACCGCCATCACCTGCGTGAAGGGCGGCCGGCTCGACCCGGCGCACGCCATCGCCATGGGGCTGGCCAAGCAGATCTGCTACGACGACGAGATGGGTGGGCCGGTCGACGACAACGAACTCAAGCGCATCACCGGCCTGATCGGGAACAAGACCGTCATCATGCATGGCATGCACGGCATGACCACGCTGGGCGCCACCGTCGCCGATGCCTTCGACGCCTTCTACTTCACCGAGCGCTGGGCGATGTACACGGTGCTGGCCCGCCAGACCGGCCAGGAGCTGCATGCGCTGCCCGAGCGTCTGTTCAAGGACTCGCCGACCCGCGACAAGGATCTGAGCCCGCCGGCGCAGCAAGCGCATCTGAATGCCTGGATGCGCGTCCTCGACATCGACGAAGGCGACTACAAGAGCTGAGGAGCCGGAGCATGACCGCCGTTCTGAAGATGCCGCAGAAGGATTCGGCCGAATGGAAGGCGCGGACCGAGCTGGCCGCGACGTTCCGCATCGCCAATCGCCTTGGCTGGAACGAGGGCATCGCCAACCACTTCTCGGTCCAGATCGCGCCTGACCGCTATCTGCTCAATCCCTACGAGCTGCATTTCCGCGAGGTCACCGCCTCCAACCTGCTGGTGGTCAACGGCAAGGGCGACGTGATCTCGGGCGAGGGCCAGGTTCGCCGGGTCGCCTTCTACCTGCATCCGCGGCTCCATACCCTCCTGCCGCGCGCGGCCGCGATCATCCATGCGCATCCTCCGTATGCCACCGCCGTCGCCTGCGTGAAGAACGGCCGCCTCGATCCCGCCCACGGCATCGCCGCCATGCTGGCGAAGCAGATCTGCTACGACGACCAGCTCGGCGGGCCGGTGGACGAGGGCGAGATCCAGCGCGTGGTCGGCCTGATCGGCGAGAAGACCGTGATCATGCATGCGATGCACGGCCTGACCGCCACCGGCGCCACCGTCGCCGACGCCTTCGACTCCTTCTACTTCACCGAGCGCTGGGCGATGTACACGGTGCTGGCGCGGCAGACCCGGCAGGCGCTGCACAAGGTCCCGGAGTCGCAATGGGCCGACAAGCCGGTCCGCGACGCCGACCTGACCCCGTCCGCGCAGCAGACGCACCTGAACGCCTGGATGCGCGTCCTCGACAAGGACGAAGCCGACTACAAGAGCTGAAGGGCTAGATCGCCCATGGGCGAGATCGTCAGCCTGTCGAAGACCCGGAAGGCCCGCACCCGCGGCGAGCGCGAGACCCAGGCGCTCGCCAACCGGCTGAAGTTCGGCCGGCCGAAAGCCGAGATCGAGCGTAAGCGCCGGGAAGAGAAGCGTGCCGAGCGGGTGCACGAAGCGCACAAACTCGAGACGGACGGCGCCTAGTCGCCCAGAGCCACGCCCTCACGGCGGGGATCGGCGCCGCCACTGAGGCCCTTTCGCGTCACCACGATACCCTGGATGCCCGAGGTGTACTCGGCGATGCGCGTCTCATGGCCGAGTGCCCGCAGCGAGGCGGCGATGACGGCGGCCGAAGGCCCCTCCTCGATCTCGGTCGGCCCGTTGCGGCTGCCGATATTCGGGAACGAGATCGCCGACTGGATGTCCTGGCCCCAGTCGAGGGTCGCCACGATCACCTTCGCGACATAGTTGATGATGGCGCTGCCACCGGGCGAACCCACCACCATCACGAGGTTGCGGTTGCGGTCGAAGACGAGCGTCGGCGCCATCGAGCTGCGCGGGCGCTTGCCGGACTCGACCCGGTTGGCGACGGGCTTGCCGTTCTCCTCGGGCGAGAAGGAGAAGTCGGTCAGCTGGTTGTTGAGAAGGAATCCCCGCACCATCAGGCGCGAGCCGAACTGATCCTCGATCGTCGTCGTCATCGAGACGGCGTTGCCCCAGCGGTCGACGATGGAGATCTGCGTGGTCGAGGGCAGCTCCAGCGCATCGTCGGCGCCGAGCGCCGCCGAAGTCAGCGGCGGGGTGCCGGGCTGAGCCACCTTCAGCGAGGCGTCGGGCTTGATCTGAGCGGCACGGCCTTTGAGGTAGCCACGGTCGGTCAGGCCCTTGACCGGCACCGGGAAGAAATCCGAGTCCGCCATGTAGAGGCCTCGATCGGCATAAGCGAGCCGCTCGGCCTCGGCCATCAGATGAAGCCCGCGGATCGACCACGGCGCCTCGGCCTTGAGATCGAAGCTTTCCAGCATGCCGAGGATCTGCAGCAGCGTGAGCCCGCCGGACGATGGCGGCCCCATGCCGCAGACCTCCCAGACCCGATAGGGACCGCAGACGGCCGGCCGCTCCTTCGCCCGATAGCCGGCGAGGTCGGCCTCGGTCAGGTCGCCTGCATTGGCGGCGCCGCGCACGGTGGCGACGATGTCGCGGGCGATGTCGCCGGCGTAGAAGGCATCCACTCCGCCCTTGGCGATGGCCTTCAGCGTATCTGCCAGCGGCTGATTGGCCAGGCGTGCGCCGATCGCCTTGGGGTTGCCGTCGGCATCGTAGAAATAGGCTTTGGCGGCGGGCGTCTTCGCCAGGTGCTGATCGGATTTGAGCAGGCCGTTGAGCCGGGGCGAGATCGGAAAGCCATTCTCCGCCAGCTCGATCGCCGGCTCGAACAACTTTGCCCAGGGCAGCCGGCCATGGGCCTTGTGCGCCAGCTCGAGGCCGCTGAGCACACCGGGCACGCCGACCGACTTGCCGCCGACCACCGCGTCGTAGAAGCGGAGCGGCTTGCCGTCGGCGCCGAGGAAGCGATCGGGCTTCGCCGCCGCCGGCGCGGTCTCGCGCGCATCGACGGTGGTGAGCGCCTTCTTCCCGGCATTCCAGACGACGATGAACGCGCCACCGCCGATGCCGGAGGATTGCGGCTCGACCAGGTTCAGCACCATCTGGGTGGCGATCGCCGCATCGACCGCCGAGCCGCCGGCCCGAAGGATGCGCCGCCCGGCCTCGGCCGCCAGCGGATTGGCGGCGGCCACCATCTGGTGGCGCGCCTGGACGAGCGACCTGGCCGCCGTGCCGGTCGCGGCTTCCGGCTGCGAGGGCTGCTGGGCGGCGAGAGGATTGGCGAGAACGAGGGCGAGAAGGCCGAACGAGAGCGCGCGTGCGAGCATCGTCATGACCTGTCTCCTTTTGAGCGTCAGCGCCCCCGGCGGCGCACGATCGGGTCGACCGCCTGCGCCTCCATGTCCCAGGGGAAGAGGATCCAGGTGTCCTGGCTGACCTCGGTGACGAAGGTATCGACCAGCGGCCGGCCGGCCGGCTTGGCGTAGACCGTGGCGAAATGCGCCTTCGGCAGCATGGCGCGGACGGCCTTGGCGGTGACGCCGGTGTCGACCAGATCGTCGACGATCAGCCAGCCCTCACCGTCGCCGCTGCCGTCGGCGCGCTTCAGCACGTTGAGCTTGCCTTGGCTGCGATCGTCGTAGCTGGAGATGCAGACAGTATCGATCAGGCGGATGTCGAGCTCGCGGGCGACCACCGTCGCCGGCACCATGCCGCCCCGCGTGATGGCGATCAGGCCCTGCCAGGGACCCTTTTCGAGGAGCCTCCAGGCGAGCGCTCGGGAATCGCGATGCAGCTCTTCCCAGGAGACCGGAAACGTCCGCGGTTGACGGGGCTGGTCGGTCACGATGGCCTCACGCGTGGGACGCGCCATAGTAGAGGGTGACGGTGTGGCGGGCCTCGGCGAAGAAGAGCCAGCGCTCGACCACGACGCCGAGTCCGCCGAGGACGGCAGCCGCCAGCGACAGGATAATCGCCATCGCCGGCCCGACGCCATGCGCCAGGAAGGTCAGCAGGATCGGCATGCCGAAACCGAGCACGAGGACGATGAGGCGAAGCCGCTTCGCATGCTTGCGGGCGACCCGGTAGCCCATCTCCTTCAGGAGATAGTTCGATTCCGTGTGCGGCGGATCGAGCATCCTGACCTTGCCGATGGCCCCGAGCCCGGTCGCCGATTCCGGCGTGCTTGCGGCCGCGTCACGATCGAGGAAGAGCCAGTACCCGATCTTCAATGCCGCACCGGCAAGGCCGGTGACGGCGATCATGAAGCCGATGAACGGCCCCCGCATCCCGTAGGCATGGAGCAGCAGCGCTGTCAGCAATGCGCCGGTATACAGGCCGAGCACGAGATAGATCGGCACCGTCCACGGGTTGCGCCAGGCGCGGACCGGCTTCAGCGAGGCGTAGATCATCGCCGTGCAGATCGTGGTGACGACGGCGCCGAGGATGGTGAGAGCCGCGGCAGCCGACGAGACGCTTTCGCCGACAATCCACGACCAGGCCAGCGCGAGCGCCGGAAGGAAGGTCAGGATCGCGCTGACGCCTTCGCGGCTGAGCCAGGAGCTTCGCCACTGCGTCAGCGCGCGCCACGCCCGCTCGGGATGGCCGAGATGGCCGAGCGACGACAGCAGGCCGGCACCGACCAGGCCGAGCGCCAGTCCGAATGCGCAGATGCCGAAGCCGATCTGCGTCCCGAGGTGACCGACGAGCACGCCCCAGGCGAGCAGCACCAGGAGGCCGTAGCCGGCGCCGGACGCCGTGGTGAAGAAGATGATGGAGACTGCCGGATGCATCAGCGCGACAGCATGCGATCGAGCCAGGCGAGGAAGCCCTTGGCGGCGACCTCCCCGGACGGCATCAGCGCCGGCGCCGACTGCCGCTTCGGCATCCGCGGCGGCAGGTACTTGTTTGTCGGCTTGTATCCCAGCTCCGGCATCAGGTCGTAGCCCCCCCGCGCCGCGACCAGCCTGGAGACGTCGCTCTCGGGATCGCCGAGATCGCCGAAGTGGCGGGCGGAGACCGGGCATGTGGAGACACAGGCCGGCACGCGGTCGATCTCTTCCATCGTCTCGTTGTAGATGCGGTCGATGCAGAGCGTACATTTCTTCATCACGCCGTCGGTCTCGTCGAACTCGCGCGCACCATAGGGGCAGGCCCAGGAGCAGAGCTTGCAGCCGATGCAGGTGTCCGGGTTGACCAGCACGATGCCGTCCTCGGCGCGCTTGTAGGAGGCGCCGGTCGGACACACGGTGACGCAGTCCGGCGTCTCGCAATGCAGGCACGAGCGCGGGAAATGCACGGTGCGCCCGCATTCGTGGTCGCCCGCCTCGAAGGAATGCACGCGGTTGAACCAGACGCCGTCGACATCCTTGCCGTAGGGATCGAGATCGGTCAGCGGCGCCGAGTGGCCGCCGGTGTTCCATTCCTTGCAGTTGACCGCGCAGGCATGACAGCCGACGCAGATGTCGAGGTCGATGACCAGGCCGAGCTTCTTCGTCCCCGGAGCCGTCGGCAGGCTGGTCATGACCGCCCCCGGAAGGCGGCGCCGTAGCGAAGCAGGCTCGCCGGCTCCGTCGCGCCAGGCGGTCGCGGCAATGACGCGAACTGCGGCTCCGACTGCAGCGGTCCGTCGGCCTTCTTGATGCGGACGCGGAGGTCGTACCAGGCTGCCTGGCCGGTGACGGGATCGGCGTTGGGAGCGCCGGTGGCGAGCACGTCGCCGATCAGGTGGTTCAGCAGGAAGCCGCGGGTCGATTCCGGTGCATCCTTGGCAAGTCCCCAGGCACCGGAGCGCTTGCCGATGGCGTTCCAGGTCCAGATGGTCTCGTCGTTGACGCCATCCATCAGGCGCACCTGTCCCTTGACCCGGCCGAGACGGCTTTCGATCCAGATCCAGTCGTCGTCGGCGATGCCTTCGCGCTCGCCCAAGCGCCGGCCGATATAGATGCGGTTGGCGCCGTGGATCTGGCGGAGCCAGGCGTTCTGCGAGCCCCAGGAGTGGTACATCGCCATCGGCCGCTGGGTCAGTGCCGAGAGCGGGAAGTCGCCGGCGGACTCATGCTCGAAGGGCGGATACCAGATCGGCAGCGGGTCGAAGAATTTTTCCGTGCGGGCGCGCAGCCGGTCGGGTGGCTGGATCGGGCCGTGACCTTGCGCGGCCAGCCGGAACTTCTGCATCGGCTCGACATAGAGCTGCAGGATGATCGGATCGGTCGAGCCGACGAAGCCGACGCTCTTGGCATAGGCAAGGTAGGACTGGTTGGCGTGCTTGAAGTAGCGCTGGTCGGGCGTGAGTTCGTGCTGCCAGAAGCAGCCATTGTCGATGTAGCGCTTCAGCTGATCGGGATTGGGCGCGCCGGCGCCGTCGCTGTTGCCGTCGGCGCCGCGCCAGCCGGCGAGCGAGCCGATGCCGGGCGCCCGTTCATGCCGCACCAGATAGTCGGAATAACCTCCAGGATACTTGGCCGAGCCGTCCTCGTTGACCATGCCCGGAAGCCCGAGGCGGACGCCGAGATCGAGCACCACGTCCTGGAAAGCGCGGACGTCGCGGTCGGGCTTCACCACCGGCTGGCGGATGGCATCGGCCGCGCCGTCGGCATCGCTGATCGGCCGGTCGAGCAGAGAAACGCAGTCCCAGCGCTCGAGATACGTGGTGTCCGGAAGAACGAGGTCGGCATAGGACACCATCTCGGACGCATAGGCGTCGGAATAGATGATGTGCGGGATCTTGTAGGCGCCGGAGGCGTGTTTGTCGGTGAGCATGGCCATGGTCTCCGGCACGTTCATCGCCGAATTCCAGCTCATGTTCGCCATGTACATGAACAGCGTGTCGATCGGATACGGATCGCCGGCCCAGGCGTTTCGCACCACGTGATGCATCAACCCGTGGGCGGCGATCGGCGCCTCCCAGGAGAACGCCTTGTCGATACGACACGGCGTCCCGTCGGCCTCGACCAGCAGGTCCTCGGGGCCTGTAGTGAACCCCAGCGGCGGCCCCTTCATCGCCTGGCCCGGCGCAACCTGGCCGGGCTTTCCCGCGGGCCTCACCGCCGGCGGCGCCGGCTTCGGGAAGGGCGGGCGGAAGCGGAAGCCTCCCGGCACGTCGATGGTGCCGAGCAAGGTCTGCAGCAGGTGGATGGCGCGGCAGGTGTGGAAGCCATTGGCATGAGCCGAGATGCCGCGCATCGCATGCATGGCGACGGGCCGGCCGACCATGGTCTCGTGCCGGCGCCCGGCCCAGTCGGTCCACGGAATGTCGAGGGTGATGGTCTCGGAGAACGCGACCTCGGCCAGCTCGGCGGCGATCCTGCGGATCGTCTCAGCCGACACGCCGGTGATCGCGGCCGCCTTCTCCGGCGCATAGGCCGGATCGAGGTAGCGCTCGGCGAGGAGCTGGAATGAGGGAACCACCTCGCGTCCGTCGGCCAGGCGATAGGATCCGGCAAGCGCCGGTGAGACCTCGGCCGAGAGCGCGTCGCCGATGGCGTTTGTCCGCTTGTCCCAGCAGAGCGGCCGGCCCTTGTCGTCACGGGCGAAGAGACCGTCCGTTGCCGTGCCGGGAGCACGCACCACCAGCCAAGGGGCATTGGTGTAGCGGACGAGATAGTCGGCATCGACCTTGTCGGCCTTCAAGAGCTCGTGCACCAGCGCCAGCACCAGCATGCCGTCGGTGCCGGGGCGGACGCCGATCCATTCGTCGGCGATCGCCGAATAGCCGGTGCGCACCGGATTGACCGAGACGAACTTGGCGCCGCGGCCCTTCAGCTTGCCGAGTCCGATCTTTATCGGGTTGGAAGCGTGATCCTCGGCGACGCCGAACATCAGGAAGTAGCGGGCATGCTCCCAGTCCGGCTCGCCGAATTCCCAGAACGAGCCGCCGATAGTGTAGAGGCCGGCTGCCGCCATGTTGACCGAGCAGAAGCCGCCATGGGCGGCGTAGTTGGGCGTGCCGAATGCGGATGCCCACCAGCCGGTGAGCGCCTGGCTCTGGTCGCGGCCGGTAAAGAAGGCGAGCCTTCGGGGATCGGTCTTCCGGATGTCGGAGAGCCAGCCGGTCGCCAGGTCCAGCGCTTCCGACCACTCGATCTCGCGGAACTCGCCCGACCCGCGCTCGCCCGTCCGCAACAGCGGCTTCCGAAGGCGAGCGGGCGAGTTGTGCTGCATGATCCCGGCCGAGCCCTTGGCGCAGAGCACGCCCTTGTTCACCGGATGATCGCGGTTGCCTTCGATGTAGCGGAGCTGGCCACCCTTCAGGTGCACCTTGATGCCGCAGCGGCAGGCGCACATGTAGCACGTGGTGGTCTTCACCTCGTCGGCGGACGGCACCGACAGGTCGACGCGATCGGGGGGTGAAAGGAAACTCACGTGACGGCGTCCAGCTGCTCTTGCGTCAGGTTGCCGGGCACGATGGTGATGGGCACGCGGATCTTGCCCGCGGCTTTGCCGATCAGATGACTGATCAGAGGTCCCGGTCCCTCGGGTCCGGTGCCGGCACCCAGGACCAGGATCGAGATCGCCGGCTCTTCGTTCAGGATATTCAGGAGCTCATCCCTCCGGTTGCCTTCCTTCAGGTAGACGACCGGGATCTGGCCTGAATCCTCGACGACCACGTCGGCGAGCTTCTGCAGCGTCTGCTCGGCCTCCTGGCGCTTCTCCTCGCGCATGATCTCGCGCACACCCATGAAATGCTCGAACTCCGAAGGGTCGACGACATAGAGGAGTGCCACGCGCCCGCCGGTCGCCTTGGCCCGCCGACTCGCATAGCGGAGTGCCACCTGCATCTCCTCGGTCTCGTCGACGACGACGAGAAAGGTGCGGTTGCTCTCGGACATGATCGCAGGTGTCGGTTCGCTCATGGCGGTCAGATTCTGCGGAAGGCGGCGGCTGCCGTCCAGCCCGCGGCTGCCGCCATGAGAATCGCGATCAGGCCGTAGAACGCCGAGTCCTGGTGGGCGAAATCGAAGACGTCGGCGCCGAACCCGATCTTGCTGACCAGCAGCGGCGTGGTCTGCACCGTCACCACCTGGCCGTCCCGGACCAGGAACATCTGGACGCGATATGAGCCGGTGGTGACCTTGGCCGGCAGAGCCATCCGTGCCCGGAACAGCCGTTCACCGAGGAACGTGACCTTGCCTGGCTCGCCGCCGTAGAGGCCATCGCGCTGGCGGTTGCGCACCAGGGCCTCGCGGAACTCCGGAATGTCGTCGCGGCGAGCTTCCGGATTCGGCGGCAGCAGCCGGATATGGTCGACGCCGATTTGGTGGCGGTCGAGTTGGTTCGGCGCAAGGATCTCGTCGATCGGCTTCGAGGCGGCGACGCCGTAGAAGGTCGGCGCATCGGCGAACAGCATCGATTCGCGGTTGACCCAGATGCCGGCGAACCGCCCCTTGCGGCGGACGATGGTCGGCTTCGGCGGCCCGGTCACGACGATGACCACGTCGCCCGGCCCGTCGGTCGCTCCGAACATGACGATGTCGGCGCCGGTGAAGCCGGCGGTGATCGCCACCAGGTGCTGCGAGAGGTCAGCGACCAGCGGCTGCGCCCGCGCGCCGGCTCCGAGAGTCAGCAGAATCGCGATCGCCGAAAGCAGGAGGGTGCGGGGCGCCCTCATCCCAGGCCCTCCGGGGCGAGCGAGTAGAAGTCGTCGGGTGTCGTGAAAAGGTCGAAGGCGAGCTTGAGCCCGACCGCGAGAACGAGGAGGGCGAGCAGGATGCGAAGCTGCTCGCCGCGAAGTCGGGCGCCGAACCGGGTGCCGAGCTGGGCGCCGATGACGCCTCCGACGATGAGGAGGAGTGCGAGCATCACGTCGACGGTCTGGTTGGTGACCGACTGAAGGATGGTGACGTTGGCGGCGACGAACAGCGTCTGGAACAGCGAGGTGCCGACCACCATCTGCGTCGGCATGCCGAGGATGTAGATCATCGCCGGCACAAGGATGAAGCCGCCGCCGACGCCCATGATCGCCGTCAGGATGCCGATGGCGAAACCAACGGCGAGCGGCAGAAGCGCCGAGATGTAGAGCTTGGAGCTGCGGAAGCGGAGCTTGAACGGCAGGCCGTGCAGCCAGTTGTGCTCGTGCAGCTTGCGCTTGCGGACGCCCGAGCTTTGCTGGCGAAACCAGGTGCGGGCGCTCTCCACCAGCATCAGTCCGCCGACGCCGCCAAGGAAGATGACGAAGCAGAGGCGGATCACCAAGTCGACCTGGCCGGCCTGGCGAAGCAGCGTGAAGATCCAGATGCCGAGCGCCGAGCCGAGGAAGCCGCCTATCGTCAGCGCGAGGCCCATCTGCACGTCGACGTTCTGGCGCCGCCAATGGGCGAGCACGCCGGAGACCGAGGAGGCCAGGATCTGGGCGGCGCCGGTGCCGACGGCGACCGGAGCCGGCACGCCGAGGAAGATCAGGAGCGGCGTCATCAGGAAACCGCCGCCGACGCCGAAGAGTCCTGACAGGAAGCCGACGCCGCTGCCGATCACGAGGAGGGTGAGCCAGTTGACCGACAGCTCGGCGATCGGAAGATAGACATGCATCAGGGACTGGGGCGCGGAAACCGGCGGGACTCGGGCATTCTGCGCCCTCGACTGTGCCGACGCAAATGCTTAGCGCTCGGTCGGCAGCCCTTCGGCACGCCAGGCCTTGATGCCCCCGGCCAGCCGGAGGATGTCGCCCTTGTAGCCGCTCGCCTGAAGGATCTGCGCGCCCACTCCGCAGCGCACGCCGGCAGCGCAGTGAAGCACGAGCTGCTTGCCGGGTTCCGGCTGCGCTTTGGCGGAGTCGAAGGCGGAAAGCGGCACCAGCCTGGCCCCGGGGATGCGCTCGGCCGCGAATTCATGGGGTTCGCGGACGTCGATCAGCGTGGCCTGGCCCTTGGCCATCAGGTCCGCGACCGTGCGGGCGTCGGTGAAGCTCACGCTGCCTTGGCCCGCCATCACTCGTCCTCCCGCGACCGCGTCGCCACCCACCAAGGGCGCCCCGGCAGCGGACCCTTGGCATCGGGCGCCGCACGCGTCGCCGCCGATACCTGGTCGGCCCTTTGCGGGACGGTGGCCAGCATTTCGGCAGCGGTCGGCGGCGGGCGCTTGCCGTAGCCGGGAGCGTCGTCATACACGGCCTGCATGGAGCGGGCAATCCAGGCGGCGTACTCCCGGAGGTCGGTCTTGGTGATGGCTTCGGCGAGCAGCGGCAGCTCCGTCCAAGCGTTGTTCAGCCACTCGACCTTCTCGCGCGGGCTCTGAATCCGGGAGAGATTGGCCTTACTCTGGTCGACCTTGTTGAGAGCCTGCCGGAGCACCGCCTGCGATTCGCGGATGACATCGCGCAGCTGACGGGTCTTCTCGACGGCGACGCGAGCCTGCGTGCGATTGCACTTGGTCGCAATGTCGGCGATGCGCTCGAAATCCTCCTCGGTCAGGTCGGCCAGCCGCTTGTTGAAATAGGTGAGGTCAAGGCTTCTAGGCGACAGCGGCTGGGTGAGGTCGGCGATCCTGTTCACCGGTGCATTGCCACCGGGCAGAAGCGCGCATTCGCCGGCCTTCGGCGCCGGCGGCGGCGCCGGGGGCTGCGGGCGAAGCGGCGCGGACTGCTGGGCGAGCGCTTGGCCGCTGACGGCGATCGCGAGAAGGAAGGCAAACACCCTCATCGGCGCACTCTACTTCAGGTCCTGAGTTCCGGCCAAAGGGGGTGTCCGGCCTTGACCGCGAGGGCCGCCGGGTTGCCGCCGATGCGGTAGGCGAGCTCGGCCGGCCGCGAGATGCTCCAGACGACGAAGTCGGCGGCCTTGCCCGCCTCGAGCGTGCCGTGGGTTTCCCCCAATCCCAGCGCCGCCGCCCCCTCGCGCGTGACCCCGGCCAGGGCCTCTTCGGGCGTCAGGCGGAACAGCGTCGCCGCCATGTTGAGGACCAGCAGGAGCGAGGTCATCGGCGACGTGCCGGGATTGCAGTCGGTCGCGAGCGCGATCCTCACCCGTTCCCGACGCAGCAGATCGACCGGCGGCAGCCGGGTCTCGCGGATGAAGTAGAAGGCGCCGGGCAGCAGCACGGCGATTGTGCCGGCCGCCGCCATTGCCTTGGCTCCTGCCTCCGACAGGTATTCGAGGTGATCGGCGGAGAGCGCACCGAAATCGGCGGCAAGCGCCGCCCCTCCCTGGTCGGAAAGCTGCTCGGCATGCAGCTTCACCGGGAATCCGAGCCCGCGCGCCGCCTCGAACATCTTGCGGGTCTGGGCCGGCGTGAAGCCGATCCGATCGCAGAATGCGTCGACCGCATCCACCAGCCCTTCGGCGGCCATGCTGGGCAGGCTGTCCTGGCAGAGGAAGTCGATATAGGCGTCGGCGCGCCCCTCGAACTCCGGCGGAAGGGCATGGGCGCCGAGGAAGGTGGTGGCGACCGTCAGCGGCAGCGTCGCGCCCAGCCGACGTCCGACCCGGAGCATGCGCGCCTCGGTCTCGCGATCGAGGCCGTAGCCGCTCTTGATCTCGATGGTGGTGACACCCTCGGCCTGGAGATCGGCGACCCGCCGGCTGGCGCTTTCGTAGAGCGCGTCTTCGGTCGCCGCCCGGGTCGCGGCCACGGTCGAGCGGATGCCGCCTCCTGCCCGCGCGATCTCCTCGTAGCTGGCCCCCTGCAGGCGAAGCTCGAACTCGTGCGCCCGGTCGCCGCCATGGACGATATGGGTGTGGCAGTCGACGAGGCCGGGCGTGATCCAGCGGCGTCCACATCCCCGGACCTCGCGGGCCAGCGTTTCCGGCCGGCCGGGGAGGTCGCCGCGCCGGCCGACCCAGGCAAGGCGCCCGCCCTCGACCGCCAGTGCGCCATCCTCGATGGCGCCATAGGGCACATTCCCGGGAACCATCGTCGCCAGGCGGGCGTCAAGCCACAGGGTGTCCCACATGCCGGCCCCGTCTCCTTGTTGGTTCCCCGTACGCTAGATAAAGTCCGCCGCCATGTCTCGGGAAGCCCCACGACGCCTTCTGGCGCCCCTCGCCCTCCTGCCCGACGGCTGGCAGGTCGATGTCGGCCTCGAGCTGGATGCCGACGGGTCTCTGGCCTCCGTCACCCCTGGTGCCCGGCCCGAGGGCCGCGAACGTCTCGACGGCCCTGTGCTGCCGGGCCTGCCGAACCTGCATTCCCATGCCTTCCAGCGTGCCATGGCCGGCCTGGCCGAGCATCGCGGCGAGGACCCCGAGGACGACTTCTGGTCGTGGCGCCAGCTCATGTACGGCCTCGCCAACGCGCTTCGGCCAGAAGAGATCCAGGCGATCGCGGCCCAGCTTTATGTCGAGATGCTGGAGGCGGGCTATACCGCCGTCGCCGAGTTCCACTATCTGCATCACCAGCCCGGCGGGCTGCCTTATGATGACTTGGCGGAGCTGTCCGAGCGGGTGATCGCCGCCGCCAAGGAGGCCGGCATCGGCCTCACCCATTTGCCTGTCCTCTATCAAAAGGGCGGTTTCGCCGGCACGCCGGCGACCGCAGGCCAGCGGCGCTTCCTCAATGCGACGGGACGTTTCCTCGAGCTGGTGGAGACAGTGGCGACGCGGCACCAGGGCGACGCCGAACTCGCCATCGGCATCGCCCCGCACTCGCTTCGTGCCGTCCCGCCGGAGGCCCTGGCGGAAGTCGTCCGTGCAGCCGGGGCGGCCATGCCCATCCATATCCACATCGCCGAGCAGACCGGCGAGGTCGAGCAGTGCCTCGCCTGGTCCGGCCAGCGGCCGATCGAGTGGCTGCTCTCCCACGTGCCGGTCGACCGGCGCTGGTGCCTGATTCACGCCACCCACGTCACCCCGGCCGAGATCAAGAAGGCCGCCGCGACCGGGGCCATCGCCGGCCTCTGCCCGACCACCGAGGCCAATCTCGGCGACGGCTTCTTCCCGGCCGAGGACTGGTTCGCCGCCAGTGGCGCCTTCGGTATCGGCTCGGACAGCCACATCTCCGTCAGCGGCTTCGAGGAGCTGCGCTGGCTCGAATATGGCCGGCGCCTGGTCGCCCGGCGGCGCAACCGGCTGACCAACCGGCGCGGCGCACATGATCTTTACCAGGGGGCGCTGGCCGGCGGGGCCCGGGCCTCCGGCCGCGCCATCGGCCGGATCGCCGCCCGCGCACGCGCCGACCTCGTCGTCCTCGATGCCGAATCTGCGACCCTGGCGGAAGTACCAAAGGAACAGCTGCTCGACGCGCTGATCTTTGCCGGCAATGCCAATCCGGTGAAGCACGTGATGGTCGGCGGGCGCTGGCAGGTGCGCGACGGCCGCCATTTCGACCGGGATGCGATCCGGGCCCGCTATCGCGGCGCCATAGCCGCGGTCCGCGGGCGGCTCTGAGCTCTTGAGCACGCTATCCGAGGCCGCGGCTCGCGCCGATGTGGAGACGGTTCGCCGCCTGCTGAGCGAAGGTGGCTCGGCAGACGGAGAAACCGGCGAAGTCGACACGCCGCTCTGGCACGTCTGCTTGAGCGAGGCGCCGGATGAGTAGCGCCTCGACGTCGAGCTGATGAAGCTGCTGATCGACCGGGGTGCCCGCGCCGACACCCCGGACACGCTGTGGAACTCGCCCCGGCTCGGCTGAGCGAATTACATGAAGCGGCAAAAGGCCGAGGCCCATCTCCGCGCCTTATGAGATGGCACCTTCGAGCTCCAGCAGCTTCTGCTTGATCGGGATGCCGCCGGCATAGCCGGTGAGCGTGCCGTCGGTACCGATGACCCGGTGGCAAGGCACGATCAGCGCGATCGGGTTGGTGGCGTTCGCCCGCCCGACGGCGCGGAAGGCCCCCGGCCGGCCGATCTTCGCCGCCAGCGCGGCATAGGTCGTGGTCGTGCCGAACGGGATCTTCGCCAGCGCCGCCCACACCTGCTTCTGGAACTCCGTGCCCTTGGCGGCGAGCGGAAAGTCGAAGCTGCGGCGCTTGCCCGAGAAATACTCGGCGATCTGGCGGGCGACGGGAGCGAGTGCCTTGTCGTCGCGCTCGCCGCCCTCGACCGCGATGCGCTTGTGCTCGGCCTTGCTGAACCCGAGGTGGGTAAGTCGCCCGGAGCCTTCGATCGCGGCGGCGAGAGGCCCGACGGGCGTGTCGATGACGCCCCAGTGGTGCTTGCTCATGTCCGGGAAGATAGCGCCGGCCGGCCGACGCTTCTTCCCGGTTCTGGCTTTCGATATCGAGTTCAGGCGCGGTTCATCCGGTTGTCGACCAGGTCCTTGACCACGCCGGGATCGGCGAGCGTCGAGGTGTCGCCGAGCTGGTCGTGCTCGTTGGCGGCGATCTTGCGCAGGATGCGGCGCATGATCTTGCCCGAGCGGGTCTTGGGAAGGCCCGGCGCCCACTGGATGAGGTCGGGTGTGGCAATCGGCCCGATCTCCTTACGCACCCACTGCACCAGCTCCTTCCGGAGTTCCTCCGAGGTCGCCTCGCCCGCCTTCAGCGTCACATAGGCATAGATACCCTGGCCCTTGATCTCGTGCGGATATCCCACGACCGCGGCCTCGGCGACCTTCTTGTGAGCGACCAGCGCGCTCTCGACCTCGGCGGTGCCGAGCCGGTGGCCGGAGACGTTTATGACGTCGTCGACACGGCCGGTGATCCAGTAGTAGCCGTCGGCGTCGCGCTTGGCGCCGTCGCCGGTGAAGTACATGCCCTTGAATGTCGCGAAATAGGTCTGGCCGAAGCGCTTGTGGTCGCCATAGACCGTGCGCATCTGGCCCGGCCAGGAGTCGAGCAGCACGAGGTTGCCCTCGGCCGCACCCTCCAGGAGCTTGCCGTCATTGTCGACGATGGCAGGGCGGACGCCGAAGAACGGCTTCGTTGCCGAACCCGGCTTGGTCGCGATCGCGCCCGGCAGCGGCGTGATCAGGATGCCGCCGGTCTCGGTCTGCCACCAGGTGTCGACGATCGGGCAGCGGTTGTCGCCGACCACGCGATGATACCAGAGCCAGGCTTCCGGGTTGATCGGCTCGCCGACCGAACCCAGCAGCCTGAGGCTGTGGCGGTTCGAGGTCTTGACCGGACCCTCGCCGTCGCGCATGAGCGCGCGGATCGCCGTCGGCGCGGTGTAGAAGATGTTGACCTTGTGCTTGTCGACCACCTGCCAGAACCGCGAGGTGTCCGGATAGTTCGGCACGCCCTCGAACATCACGGTCGTGGCACCGTTGGCGAGCGGACCGTAGACGATGTAGCTGTGGCCGGTGACCCAGCCGACATCGGCAGTGCACCAGTAGATGTCGCCGTCGTGGTAGTCGAAGACGTACTGGTGCGTCATGGAGGTGTAGACCATGTAGCCGCCGGTGGTGTGCAGCACCCCCTTCGGCTTTCCGGTCGAGCCCGAGGTGTAGAGGATGAACAGCGGGTCCTCGGCGCTCATCTCCTCGGGCGCGCACTCGGCCGAAACCTTGGCGCATTCCTCGTGGTACCAGAGGTCGCGTCCCTGGACCCAGCCGATCTTGCCGCCTGTGCGCTTCACCACGACCACGGTCTTGACCGAGGGGCACTGCCTCAGCGCTTCGTCGGTGTTCGCCTTGAGCGGCACCGGCTTGCCGCCGCGGAGGCCCTCGTCGGCGGTGATGACCGCATTCGAATCGCAATCCTGGATGCGGTTGATCAGCGATTCAGGCGAGAAGCCGCCGAAGACCACGGAGTGCACGGCGCCGATGCGTGCGCAGGCGAGCATGGCATAGGCCGCCTCCGGGATCATCGGCATGTAGATGGTGACCCGGTCGCCCTTCTTGACGCCGCGGGCCTTCAGCACGTTGGCGAGCCGACAGACGTTCTCGTGAAGCTCCCGATAAGTCACATGCTTGTGCTCGGCGGGATTGTCGCCCTCCCATAGGATGGCGGTCTGATTGCCGCGCGCCTTGAGGTGGCGGTCGATGCAGTTCGCCGAAGCGTTCAGCGTGCCGTCGTAGTACCAGCGGATGCGGATGTCGCCGGTGAAGTCGACGTCCTTCACCTTGGTGAAGGGCTTCATCCAATCGATCCGCTTCGCCTGCTCGGCCCAGAACCCTTCCGGGTCCTTGATCGAGCGCTGGTAGAGGGATTCGTATTTGGCGGCATCGATCCAGGCGCGGCCGGCCAGGCTCGACGGAACCGGGAAGATGCTCGTATCGGTCATGGACGTTCCCTCGGACGATTGCAGGCTTATTGTCGGCCCTCGAGCGGGCCGAGCGGAGAGGCGTCGAATTATCCATGGAACGCCCGTGAGGAACAAGGTTCGCCCCGCACGGCGCCGGCCGGGGATGACAGCCCGATGACGCCTCTGTAGGTTGCCGGCCATGCGCGGATTGAGATTTGCCTTCACCGTCGTCGCCCTCTTGCTCGCGCCCGTTGCGACCCTCGCCGCGATGGACCCGCTGCCGGCCAACAGGGCGGAGGTCGAGTCCCTGATCGGGGCGCTCGAGAACGATGCCGAGCGCGCCAGGCTGATCGCCCAGCTGAAGCTCCTGATCCAGGCGCAGCAGCCTCAGGCCGCGGCCGAGAGCCCGGTCGGCGAGCTCTCCCAGCTCGCCATCGACACCGTCGCCGTCCGCATCAACCGGTTCTCGGTCGAGCTCTGGGACGCGCTCGACTTCGACCAGGCCGGCCGCCGCATCAACAACTGGCTGCAGCGGACCACCTTCGATCCAGTCCTGCGCGGGCAGCTCCTCGAGACCCTGGCCCGTCTGCTCGCAGTCTTCGGTGCGGCACTGGCGGTCGAGGCGATCGCCCGGCTAGCGCTCGGCCGTCCGCGGCGGGCGCTCGAGAGCCGCGTGCCGCGCAACGCCTGGTCCAAGGCCGGGCATCTGATCGTGCTGGCCGGCGTCGAACTGATCCCGCTGGTTCTCTTCGCCGTCACCGCCAACCTGGCGCTGCCGGCCACGGCCAGCTTCTCGAACGGCACCGCCGGACTGGTTGCCGAGCTGATGGCCGCGACCCTCCTCAACGGTTTCGTGCTGGCCCGGGCGGTCGGCCTCATCGCGCGCCTGGTGCTGGCGCCTCGCGCACCCAAGCTGCGCCTGCCGCCGATCGACGACGAGACCGCGCAGTACCTGCATATCTGGGTCCGGCGGATCACCGATCTCTGGATCTACGGCGTGACGCTGCTGGACGCGCTGGTCCCGCTCGGATTGCCGAAAGTGGGCCACGCGGTCACGATCCGCCTGCTCGGCCTGACCGTGGCGACGCTGATCATCATCTTCATCCTGCAGAACCGTCAGGCGGTCGCGGCCTGGCTCCGCGGCAACGGCGAAAGTCAGCCGGATTCGGGGCTCCAGCAGGGCGTGCATCGCCTGCGCCAGACCGCCGCCGGCTGCTGGCACGCGCTCGCCATCGTCTATGTAGCGGTCATCTACCTGATCTGGGCTCTCGACGTACCTGGCGGCTTCGCCTTCGTCTTGCAGCGCACCTTCGGCACCATCACCATCGGCCTTGGGCTCTGGGGTTTGTCGGTCGGGCTTCGCTTCGTCATGAAGCGCGGGTTCACCGTCGCCGACGAGTTGAGAACCCGCTATCCGCTGCTGGAGAACCGCGCCAACCTCTACCTGCCTATCCTCAGGCGCGTGCTCGTCGCCGTCGCCTGGATCGTCGGCACCGTGGTCCTGCTGCAGCTCTGGGGCGTCGACAGCCTGGTGTGGCTCTCCTCAGACCAGGGACGCCGGCTGGTCGGGATGCTGGTCACCATCGGCTTCGCCATCGGTCTCGGCATCGTCGTCTGGGAGACGGCCAGCGCGCTCATCGAGCGCGCCATCCGCCGGCTCGACCGACAGACCGGAAAGAACGCGCGGCTTCGCACCTTCCTGCCTCTGCTCCGGACGGTCATCTTCGTCACCATCGTCATCGTCGTCGGGCTCACGGTGATGTCGGAGCTCGGCATCAACATCGCCCCGCTGCTCGCCGGCGCCGGCGTCGTCGGCCTCGCCATCGGCTTCGGCTCCCAGGCGCTGGTCAAAGACGTCATCACCGGCCTGTTCATCCTTTTCGAGGACACGATCAACGTCGGCGACGTCGTCGATCTCGACGGCAAGTCGGGCTCGGTCGAGGCGATCACCATCCGCACCATCCGGCTCCGCGACGGCCAGGGAAGCCAGCTCACCATCCCGTTCAGCGCGGTCACCACGATCAAGAACATGACCCGCGACTACGGCTACCACGTCTTCGACCTGTCGATCGGCTACGACCAGGACATCAAGAAGATCGAGGACCTGCTGCGCGGCGTCGACGAAGAGATCCGCGAGGACCCGGCCTGGAAGGATCGGATCATGGCCCCGATCGAGATCTTCGGGCTCGACAAGTTCGGCGACTACGCCATGCGCATCGGTGCCCGCATCAAGACCCGGCCGAGCCAGCAGTGGTCTGTCGGGCGCGAATACAATCGAAGGATCAAGGCGGCGTTCGATCTCGCACAGATCTCGATCCCCTACCCGACCAGCGTGACGATGACCCGCAGCAGGGTCGAAGGTGACCCGGCCAAAGCCTGATTACTAATCGTTAACTATTCTTGTATTTAGATGCAGGTCTCAATAAGCACCTGCAACGAATTTAGTCGTGCACAACGTCCTTCGCAGACAAATCAAGCTTGCCGAATCTCAGGGCAGCCCCACCGGGCTCGATCTAGCCCGGCTGCTGGACGCGGTCAGCAGCGCCTATACGGATCTGGAAGCGACGAATGCACGTCTACGCGATGCCATTGCCCATATCGGCGCCGGCTTCGTCATCTGGGGACCGGACGAGCGGCTCGCCCTCTGCAATGAAACCCTTCGGCAGATGCTGCCGAAGCTGGCCGATCTCCTGGTTCCAGGGGTCGCCTATCGCGACCTCCTGGCGGCCGTGGTCGATCGGGGCGTCATCATCCTGAGGTCGCTCACCCGCGACGCCTGGATCGACAACGCCATCGCGCGCCACCACAAGCCAAGCGGCAGCGACGAGCTTCGCCTCGCCGATGGACGCATCCTCGAGATCCGCAAGGAGCGGGCACAGGATGGCGGCATCGTCGACCTGGTGACCGACGTGACGCGCGCGCGGCAGGCCGAACGCGACCTGCGCCATGCCAAGGAGCAGGCGGAGGTGGCGAACCGGGCCAAGTCCGAGTTTCTAGCCAATGTCAGCCACGAGCTCCGGACGCCGCTGAACGCCATCATCGGCTTCGCCGAGATGATGGCCAGCCAGATGCTGGGGCCTATCGGGCAGCCTCGCTATCAGGAATACGCCTCCGACATCCGGGATTCGGGCGGACATCTGCTGTCGCTGATCAACGATATCCTGGACATGGCGCGGATTGAAGCCGGGCGCCTCACCCTGCACGAGGAACCGGTGGACGTGCCGGCGATGCTGGATGCGTGCACGAAGCTGGTGGAAGAACGCGCCCGCCGCGGCGCCGTCACGGTCGAGACCGCGATCCAGCGCCCCATCCCCCGCCTTCTGGCCGACAAGCGCATGGTGAAGCAGATCCTGCTGAACCTGCTTTCGAACGCGGTGAAGTTCACGCCGCGCGGCGGCCGGGTCACGGTCGCGGCCTGGAGCGACGACGCCGGGCGCATCACGATCCAGACCTCCGACACCGGCATCGGCATGACGCCCGACGAGATCGGCAAGGCGCTGACGCCGTTCCACCGGTCCGAGTCCGCCTTCAACCGCCGCTTCGAGGGAACCGGCCTCGGCCTGCCGATCACCAAGTCGCTGGTGGATGCCCATGGCGCGGGCTTCAGGATCGAGAGCGAGCCCGATATCGGCACGCGTTGCGCTGTGGTCTTCCCGGCGTTCCGGACCCTGTCTTAGTCGCGATCAGAACTGATCTTCGGCCAAAGCCAGCGTCGCGGTCGGCTGAGTCGCCGGCCAGACCAGAGACGGCGCCTGCACCAGGATGTGCTCGGCAAAGAACCGCGCCGTCGTCTTCTTCGCCCACATGAACGCCTCGTCGCCGTCGCCCAGCTCGAGGTGCGCCTCCGCCGCGGTCGCGTTCCGGGCCATCACCCAGCCGCCGGCGACCAGTCCGAACAGCTTGAGATAGGGGACGGCGCCGGCGATCGCGCGCTTGGGATCCTTGGGATAGGTCTCGACGATCCAGTCCGTCGCCCGGGTCAGCGCCGCGAGCCCGTCGGCGAGCGCGCCCCGGAGCGCGGTGAAATCCTCGTCGGTGAAGAGATCGAGCTCGTCCACCGTGTCCTGCACCATCTGGAAGAAGACGCGCGCCGCCGCCCCCTGGTCGCGGGCGATCTTGCGGCCGACCAGGTCATTGGCCTGGATGCCGTTGGTGCCTTCGTAGATCGGCAGGATGCGGGCATCCCGATAGTGCTGGGCGGCACCAGTCTCCTCGATGAAGCCCATGCCGCCATGCACCTGGAGGCCGAGCGACGCCGACTCGACGCCGAGATCCGTCGCCCACGCCTTGAGCACGGGGATGATGAGATCGAGAAGTGCCTGGGTGCGACTGCGGTCGTCGGCCTCCGGCGCGTGGCGGGCACGATCGATCCAGGCCGCGGCCTGGAGCGCGAGACCTCGTGACGCCTCGATCCCCGCCTTCATCGTCATCAGCATCCGGCGCACGTCCGGATGGCGGATGATCGCGACCGGGCCTGAGCTGCCGGCGATGTCGCGGCTCTGCACCCGCTGGCGGGCGAAGGCGAGCGCCTGCTGATATGCGCGCTCGGCGATGGCGACGCCCTGGAGGCCGACGGCGAGCCGGGCGTTGTTCATCATGGTGAACATGTACTCGAGGCCGCGATTGGCCTCCCCGACCAGATATCCCGTGGCGCCGCCGTCATCGCCAAAGGCCATGACGCAGGTCGGGCTGCCATGAATGCCGAGCTTGTGCTCGAGCGAGGCGCAGCGGAGATCGTTGCGGGCGCCGAGCGAGCCGTCCGGCTTCAACAGAACCTTCGGCACGACGAAGAGCGAGATGCCGCGCGTGCCCGCCGGCGCATCGGGCAGCCGCGCCAGCACCAGGTGGATGATGTTCGGCGTGTAGTCGTGCTCGCCGTAGGTGATGAAGATCTTCTGCCCGGTGATCCGGTAGTGATCGCCCTCCGGCACGGCGCGGGTCCGGACCTGGCCGAGATCGGAGCCCGCCTGCGGCTCGGTCAGGTTCATGGTACCGGTCCATTCGCCGGCGACCATCTTCGGCAGGAAGAGGCGCTTCTGCTCGGGCGAGCCATGCGCCGAAAGCGCCTCGATGGCGCCGTTGTTGAGCAAGGGGCACAGCGCGAAGGCCAGGTTGGCGGCGTTCCACATCTCACTGAGCGCCGTCTGCACCAGCCAGGGGAGCCCCTGGCCGCCATGCTCGGCCTCGAACGGAACCGCGTTCCAGCCGCCGGCCGAGAACTGGCGATAGGCCTCGGCGAACCCTGGCGACGTACGGACCGTGCCGTTCTCGAGCCTGGCCGGCGTGGTATCGCCCGCCCGGTTGGCCGGGGCCAGCACTTCGCCGGCGAAGCGGCCGCCCTCGTCAAGGATCTGCTGCACCGTTTCAGCGTCGATCCCCTCGAAGGGCGGCAGCGACAGCACGTGATCGAGACCGCCGACGGCACGGAGCTGGAACTTCAAATCGGTCAGCGGCGCCACGTAGCTGGACATCGTCAGATCACCTTGCCTGGATTCATGATCGCGAGCGGATCGATCGCCGCCTTGATCTTCCGCATCAGAGCGAGCTCGACCGCGCTCTTGTAGCGCGGCAGCTCGTCCCGCCGGATGCGGCCGATGCCGTGCTCGGCCGAGATCGAGCCGTGATACTCGGCGACGCAGTCATGCACGACCGCGTTGATCTCCGGCATGCGGGCCATGAAGGCCTTTACATCGGCGCCGCTGGGTGCGGCGATGTTGTAGTGCAGGTTGCCGTCGCCGACATGGCCGAAGCCGTGGATGCGCGCGTCGGGCATGCGGGCCAGGACGCGCTTCTTCGTCTCTCGATAGAAGTCGGGAATGGAACTGACGGGAACGGCGACGTCGTGGCGGATCGCCGGTCCTTCTTCCTTCTGCGCTTCCGCCATCGAGTCCCGGATCTTCCAGAACATCGCCGCCTGGGCCTGGCTCTGGGCGACGGCGGCATCGAGGACGAGACCGTCCTCGATCGCCTTGCCGAGCGCGGCATCGACGTTCTCGACGAAGCCGGCGTCCTCGTCGGCGGTCCGCGTCACTTCGATCAGCGCGTAGTGGTCGTAGGCCTGCGCCATCGGGTCGGAGGTGCCGGGGATGTGGCGGAGCGACATCTCCAGGCAGTTCCGCGGCAGGTACTCGAAACTCGCCACCTGGTCGCCGGTGGCGGCCCGCATCCGCACCAGGAGCGCGATCGCCGCATCGAGATCGCGAAGGGCGACGAACGACGTCCGCTTGTCGCGCGGCTTCGGGAAGAGCTTGAGGACGGCGGCGGTGATGATGCCGAGCGTGCCTTCGGCGCCGAGAAAGAGCTGCTTCAGGTCGTAGCCGGTGTTGTCCTTGCGGAGCCCACGGAGCCCGTCCCAGACGGTGCCGTCCGGAAGCACCACTTCGAGGCCGAGCACGAGGTCGCGGGCATTGCCGTATTTCAGCACGGCGACGCCGCCGGCATTGGTCGAGAGGTTGCCGCCGATCTGGCAGCTGCCCTCGGCGCCGAGGCTCAAGGGGAAGAGCCGGTCGGCGTCCTCGGCTACCCGCTGGAGGGTCTGCAGCACGCAGCCGGCCTCGACGGTCATGGCGTAGTTGAGCGGGTCGATCGCGCGGATGCGGTTCATCCGGCCGAGATTGACGACGACGGCGGCCTCGTCCTCATAGGGGATCGATCCGCCGGTGAGGCCGGTGTTGCCGCCCTGCGGCACGATCGGCACCCGCGCCTCGGCACAGAGACGAACGACCTTGGCGACCTCCTCGGTCGAGCCCGGACGGACGACGATCGCGTTGCTCGCCCGCAGCAGGCCCCGCCAGTCGGTGAGATAGGGGGCGCCGTCGGAGGAAGCGAGCACGCCTCGACCCAGGGCCGCTTCGAGACGCCGGATGAAGTCCGGCGCGAGGGCGGCAGACGGGCGGGCGGCAGCGGTCATCTTGATCCCCGATCGGGCAGCGTCAGTCCGATGTATCGGTTTCCTCGGAGTCGGGCAAGCCGACCCCGACCAGCGCGGCAATCGATACCGCGACGGCCGCGAGCCACCAGAACTGCCAGGCCCCGTAGCTCGCCATCGACACGACGAGAAGCGTCACCAGCAAGGCGAGACGCGTGCCATGGGCGATCCGGTTCTCGACCCGGCCGATGGCGAGCCCGGCGCCGGCGACGAGAAGCGCCAGCAGGACGGATCCGAGGACGCCGAGCTCGACCCGAAGCTGAAGGGCGGCGTTGTGGGTGTGCAGCGGCAGCGACTGGCGCGTCCACATGCCGTCCCGCGTGGCGAAGGAAACTTCTTTGTCTCCGCCCGGCAGGTCGCGCGTCGACTCGAGCCCCCAGCCGAGCAGCGGCCGCTCGTCGATGCGGTCGACGGTGAACTGCCAGATCATCAGCCGATGGACCGCCGACGGCTTGATCTGGAGATGGAGGCTGCCCATCCCAGCCAGGACCGAGACGATGAGCGGGGCCGCCAGGATGCCGACCACCGATCCCGCGATCACGATCCGGCGGACCGGCCGCGGCAGCGCGATTCCGGCGAGGACGGCGGCAAAGCCGCAGAGGCAGGCGAGGAGGGACGTCGTGTTCTCGAGCAGGGCCAGCGCACCGAACGCCGCTGCCAGCAACAGGATCGCCGGGACCGCGCCGCCCATCCGATAGAGCGCATAGGCGGACGGCCAGACCATCAGCGCGAGCACCGTCGAGGCCCGGTTCAGCATCACCGCCGACGGCTCGCGCGCGTCCAGAAGCGCGCGCCCGAAACGCAGCAGCGCCTGCCCGGTCAATGCCTCCGAGAGCAGGATGGCGACGCCGATCGCGGTGCCAGCCGCCGCTGCGACGGCGAGGCGCCGGCGCCCGCGGCGGTCGAGGCGCAGCGCCTTGTCGAGCAGCATGCCGCCGGCGATGAAGGTGAGCGCGAGGCGCCCGGCCATCGAGACGCTGCGTCCGGGCTCGATCGACCAGAGCGCGCTCAAGGCCCCCCAGAGCGTCAGGAGGACAAGCACGGCAGTGGCGATGGCGAAGCGCCGATGGACGCGGCTCGGCCACCCGTCGCCGACGAAGATTCCGAAGGCGGAGACGAGCAGCAGCGGCGCCAGGCCCAGAGGGGCGAAGATCGCCAGCGGCAGCGCCAGGGCGACCCCCAGCTGCAGCGACCCGGAGGCAAGCTGCGGGGACTCGCCGATGAGCTTCATGATGCGCGTCCCAGCGGCCGCGGCGCGGCGGCGCGGCGGAGCCGGTCGTTGATGGCACGGCCGAGACCGCGCTCGGGGATCGGCATCACAGCGATGCCGGTCCGTCCCTTGCGATCGAGCCGGCGAAGAAAGGCGAAGAGACTGGCGGCCGCCTCGACGAGATCGCCGGTCGGGCTGAGATTGAGATCGCCGGTGGCATCCGGCCCGAAGGCAAGCAACGCCTCCCCCGCCCTCGCCTCGGTCGCCTCGAGACGCACGGGAAGCGTGGGCGCGTAATGGCTCTCGAGCTGGCCCGGTGACCTGAGCGGCCCGTCCCCGGGCTGGGCCAGCGGCCCCACGATCGCCTCCAGCGCTTCCGCCGGGACCCCGCCCGGCCGCAGCAGAGTGGCTCGCTCACCGGAAAGGTCGACGACGGTCGATTCGACACCGACCCGGCAGGGGCCGCCGTCGAGAATGACCGCGACCTTGTCGCCGAGCGCCTCGCGAACGTCGCTCGCGGCGGTCGGGCTCAGCTGCCCCGAAGGATTCGCGGAAGGCGCAACCAGAGGACGGCCGAAAGCACGAAGCAGCGCCAGCGCCAGCGGATGGTCGGGCACGCGCACCGCCAACGTGTCGAGGCCGGCGGATGCCAGAAGGCTGACCGGGCAACCAGCGGTCCGCGGCAGGACCAGGGTCAGCGGCCCCGGCCAGAATGCCTCTGCCAGCCGCCGGGCCGGATCGGTGAAGACGACCAGCCGTCGGGCTGCGGCGAGGTCCGGCACATGGGCGATCAGCGGGTTGAAGTGCGGCCGGCCCTTGGCCTCGTAGACGCGCGCGACCGCCGCGTCCGAGGTGGCATCGGCGCCGAGGCCATAGACCGTCTCTGTGGGGAAGGCGACGAGGCCGCCGGCAGCCAGGGCGGCCGCCGCCTCATCGAGGGCGGAATCCGTCGCGAGTGTCATGTTTGTGGCGCATCTTGTGGGCCAGTTCCCCGCTCCGCACAATAGGGGCGATTCCAAAGGAGGGGCCGATGACGGCGCGCATCGTGACGGTGGCGCAGCAGAAGGGCGGCGCCGGGAAGACGACCCTGGCCGCGCACCTGGCCGTCGCCTGGGCCAAGGGCGGCCTCAAGGTCGGCGTCGTCGACATCGACCCGCAGGCGAGCCTGACCAAATGGTTCGCCGAGCGCGCCCGGGTGAAGGACGCGGTCCCGATCGAGCTCCGCTGCGTCGGCGGCTGGCGCGTGCA
>CAMDFP010000026.1 GCA_945897335.1 Asaia bogorensis
AGAGCAGCAACTCGCTCCAGTCGCGGTAGCGGGTCTTGGTCGCATCCTGGCGGAAGGCCTGTAGCAGCTGGGTCAGGTGCGGGCTGGCGATTGGACCGGCCGCGATCGCATCCAGGCGCCGGATCTTCTCCTCGGCGGGCAGGTCAGGATCGTCGGCGATGTCGTCGGCGGCGCGGGCCTGGCGATAAAATGCGAGGACGGCGGCGCGGCGCTCGGGCGCGAGGAAGCGGAGCGCGACCGGAAAATTCTCGGTCGCCTCGGACTTTCCTGATCCGGACCGGGCGGGGTCCTCCATCCGCCTATCGTCGCTCGCGGAAGCCGAGGTACCAGAGATAAGCGGCTACCTCGACGACGAGCGCGCCGGCAAAGGCGGCGCGATACCCCTCCGGGTGGTAGCCGCCATCAGGCCCCGGCGGCCAGAAGTCGATGACCCAGCCGACCGCGTATTGGCAGGCGAAGGCGAACACGAAGGCGACGAGGTTGGTTGCGGTGGAAGCGCGACCCGCGAGTGCCACGCCGAAATGCTCGGGGTATTTGGCGAGTGCCATGGTCGCGACCTGGCCGGTGAGGCCGTAGGCGATGGCGATCGGCAGCAGGAACTCCGTTGCCCATCCGCTCACCATCAGTCCCTGCACGAGGAGGAACGGCAGGATGCCATAGGCGAGCACGGTCAGCGTGTCGATGCCGCGGCTGCGGAACCAGCTGATCAGCGAACCGGCGCTGGCGACACCGACGGCGAATCCCAGAGAGCAAGCCATCAGGTAGTTCGCCGCTTCACCGCGCGAAAGGCCGCCGACGTCGACGAGCCACGGGCCGAGCCACAGAGACTGCACCGCGAGCGCCGTCGCGTTGGTCGTGGCGACGACCGGCGTCACCTTCCAGAAGACGCGGTCGCGAACGACGCTGGCGAGACCGCGCAGCTGCTGGGGAAAGGTCTCGATCTTGCCGCCGCCGCCACGCTCCGGCACCACCAGGTAGATGAGGGCAGCGGCCGCGAACGTCAGGGCAGCGAAAAGTACGAAGGACGGGCGCCATCCGATCGCCTGCACCAGAAGGCTGCTCGGAGTCGCAGCCAGAATCGCGCCAAGGCCGCCGACCGCCATGTAGCAGCCATTGCCCATCGCCACGCGGTCGCGTGGAAACCAGAGCGCGACGGTCTTGAAGCCCGTCATCAGCCCGCCGGCGAGACCGAGTCCGATCAGTGCCCGCGACAGCGTCAGTGTCAGCTCGTTTTCCGCCATGGCGAAACCGATGCAGCCGAGTGCGGCGAAGAGGAAAAGGCTGGACTGGGTTCGTCTCGGACCAAAACGGTCGAGCAGGAGGCCGACGGGAAGCTGCATCGCCGCGTAGGTGAAGAAGTAGGCTGAGGTGAGCAAGCCAAGTCCGGACGCCGTCAGCCCGATCTCGCGCACGAGATCGGGGGCGACGACGGCGTTCACCGAGCGCAGGAGCCAGACCATGACGTAGCCGGCCGCGAACGGCACCATCACCTGCAGCACGATGCGGGGCGTGGAGAGGGCGAGGGTGGTCATGCCGTGGGCCGTAGCGTTTCCCTCATCCCAGCTCGATCCGGTCGACCAGGGCCTCGCCGTTCCGGAAGCGCTCGATGTTGGCGAAGATGTCGACCATCTTCAGCTTCATCGCCTCGACCGTGCCGGGCGCATTGTGCGGGGTGAGGATGACGTTGCGGAACTTGCCGAGCGGCGTCGGTTCCGGCGGCGGCTCGATCTCCAGCACGTCGAGGCCGGCGCCGCCGAGATGGCCGCTCTCCAGAGCCTCGACCAGGGCCTTCTCCGAGACCACCGGACCGCGCGCGCAGTTGATCAGGATGGCACCCGGCTTCATGCGCTTCACCGACTCGGCGTTGATCAGGTGCTTGGTCTCTTTCGTCAGCGGCACGTGCAGGGTGACGATGTCGCTCTTCGCCAGAAGCTCGTCCAGCGGTGTCCGCGTCACCTTGAGCTCGCGCTCGAGATCCCGCGGCATCTCTAGGATGTCGTGATAGAGCGTGTTGGTGCGGAACACGGTCAGCATCCGCGCCAGCTCCTTGCCGATCCGGCCGAGACCGACGATGCCGACGGTGGCGCCCGAGAGCTGGTGGGACTCGGCGCGAAGATCGTTGGAGTGCCAGCGGCCCTGGCGCAGCTCGGCATCGATGAACGAGAGCCGCTTGCCGACTCCGAGCATCAGCATCAGCGTGTGCTCGGCGACGCCGATGGACGTGCCGCCGGGCGCGATGGCAAGCGCGATCTGGCGCTCGCGCAACGCGTTGGTGTCGACCGTGTCGTGATAGCCGACGCCCTGGTGCTGGACGAAGCGGAGCCTCGGTGCTGCGTCGATGAACTCCCGCCCCAGGCGGAAGCCGCCGACGATCACCGCCTCGCAATCCGCGATCTTCGCCAGACGTTCCTTCGGATCGCCCGACTCCAGCGTCACCAGCTCGACGCTGGCGGGCGCCATGCCGCGCACCAGATCGTAGAGATCCTCGCCGCCATGATTGAAGTAGAGGACCTTCATCGGCGCCGGTTCAGTCGACATAGTGGACTCCGCCGCGGGCCTTGGTCTGCTCTTCGTTCCAGAAGGATCGGGTCTTGGCTGCCGCCGTCGACATGGCCGCCTCCATCTCCGCCTCCTTCTTCTTCACCGCCTCGAGCCGGTCGGCGACCGCTTCGATCTGCAGGCGCGGTACGACGACGACGCCGTCGCGATCGCCGACGACGATGTCGCCCGGCTCGACGGCGATGCCGCCGCAGGAGATCGGCAGGTTGATGGAACCGGGGCCGTTCTTGAAGCCCGAGTTGGGGCTGTGGCCGAGCGCGAAGACCGGAAGCCCGACCTTGAGCAAGCCGGGCACGTCACGAACGAGTCCGTCGGTGACCAGAGCGACCACACCGCGGGCCTTGGCGCCCATGGCCCAGAGATCGCCGATCATGCCCGCCGCTTCGGAAAATTGGGCGCCGACGACCAGCACGTCGCCGGGCTGGACGTAGTCGAGCGCCGCCATCACCGCCAGATTGTCCATCGGCGGGCAGAAGGCGGTCACCGCGGAGCCGCTGAAGCTATAGGCCGGGTCGACCGGCTTGACCCGCCAGTTCATCGCGCCGGCGCCGTTCATCGCGTCCGTGACGAAGCCGGTCGGCAAGCCGGCGAAACGAGCGAGGAGGGCGGGGGATGGGCGCTCGATGCGCCGCCGCACGGTGAGTGCGACCGGATCGCCGATCATGATGAGCTCCTTGGAATGCGCGGCTTCAGGGAAGGGAGGGGGGACGAGCCATTATGGCATCGGTCAGCGGCGCCGGGCGAGCCGCGTCGCCGCATCCGGATTGACCGCGTATTTAGGCATCCGCCCGGCCAGGACCGCCGCCGCCTGCTCGACCGTGTCGGCGGCCTGGGAGGTGACGGCCTCCGGCACCATGCCGCCGACATGCGGCGTCGCCAGCACCTTCGGATGGCGGCCGAGGACCAGCGGCGGGGTGTCGTCGGGCGGTGCCCGGCCGACATCGAGCGCGGCGCCGGCGATCCAGTTCTCGTCCAGCGCACGCTTCAGGTCGTCCTCGTCGACGAGCCCGCCGCGCGAGTGGTTGAGGAAGAAGGCGGTCGGCTTCATCTGACGGAAGACCTTGGCGTTCATCAGCTTCTCGGTCTTCGGCGAGTGGATGACCAGGCAGACGACGAAGTCGGACTCGGCCAACAGGCGGTCGAGCTCGACCCGCTCATAGGCGTCAGGGACGTTGGCCTGGGGATCGGTGACCAGCACGCGCATCCCCAGAAAGGCGAGGATCTCGGCCATGCGCCGACCGAGATTGCCGAAGCCGATGATTCCCGCCGTGCGTCCGGCGAGCTGCAGGCCCGGCCGCTGCGGCGGCACGATGCCGGCACGATATTCGGCGACGTGATGGCTCATGCCGCGGCCGAGGTCGATCATCTGGCCGAGGATCAGCTCGGTGACAGCGGCGATGAAGCCGGGGCCGGCGCGCGTGATGAGGACGCCGGCAGCCGATGCCGCGGAGATGTCGATGTTGCGGATGTCCATCGCCGCCCGGTGCACCGCGATCAGGCGGGGAAGGGCGGTGAACAGCCGGGCTTCACCGGGAACAGCGCGGTCGAGGACGATGACGTCGGCCTCGGCGGCGAGCGCGATCAGCCCGTCGACGGAGAGTGGCGAGTCGCCTTCGTTCAGCACCAGCTCGCCCAGAGCCTTCAGTCCGGCGACCGCGGGGTTACCGTATTTATCCTTGAGTTCGGGCCGGGGATGCGTGAGGACGATGCGAGCCATGGACGAGTTCCACCGATGTTCTTGTGTGGGTCGGACCATGGTGCCATACAGGCGCCTCGCAATCGCAATCGGAACGTCGATGCGTGCAATCCTTTTTCGTCTCGCCATTTCCCTCGCGATCCTCGCGCCCGGCTTAGGCCACGCGGCGGAGACCGATTTTCCGACGTGGCTCGCGCAGTTCCGGGTCGAGGCGCTGGGCCGCGGCATCAAGCAGGACACCCTCGACCGCTCGCTCGCCGGTGTCGCCCTGATTCCCCGGGTGATCGAGCTCGACCGGCGCCAGCCCGAGTCGACGCTCACCTTCGCCCAGTACATCGAGCGGGTGATCAACGACCGCCGGGTCGAGACCGCGCGCCAGATGGTCGTAACTCACAAGGATCTGCTCGAGCAGGTCTCGGCCAAATTCGGCGTGCAGCCGCGCTTCATCGTGGCGCTGTGGGGAATCGAGACCGATTTCGGCCGCATCACCGGCGACTTCCCGATCATCTCGGCGCTGGCGACATTGGCCTATGACGGGCGACGCTCCTTGTTCTTCCGGGGCGAGCTCCTGAACGCGCTCCGCATGGTCGACCGGGGCCTGGCCGAGCCGCAGCGCATGCGCGGATCCTGGGCCGGCGCCATGGGCCAGAGCCAGTTCATGCCGTCGAGCTTCCTCGCATATGCCGTCGACCATGACGGCGACGGCAAGCCGGACCTCTGGGGGTCGCTGCCCGACGTCTTCGCCTCGATCGCCAACTACCTCTCCAAGAGCGGCTGGAAGGGCGACCAGACCTGGGGCCGGCAGGTCCGGCTTCCTCCCGGAATCGATGCCGCGCAGCTCGACCTCAAGGTCGAGAAGCCGGTCGCCGAGTGGGCGGCGATGGGGATCCGCCGCGCCGACGGCAGCGAACTCGCCGGTCGCGAGATGATCGGCTCGATCATCCTGCCGGGTGGCGCCCAGGGACCCAGTTACCTCGTCTACGGCAATTACAAGACGATCATGCGCTGGAACCGGTCGCTCTACTTCGCGACCGCCGTCGGACAACTTGCGGACCGCATCTCCGGCAGCTAGATTACAAAATATTGTTGAACTAGCCGGGCGGCCCACAAGATGATGCGGAAGGCCTGTTCCCTGCCGGTGCTGGGAACGATGGCGGTGATGTTGTTGCTGCAGGGGTGCAACGGCCTGCAGCTCGCCTCCCATGCCGCCAAGACCGTCGGCGAGCGGACTGGCGCCACGTCCAAGCCCAGGGGCTACTACAAAATCGGGGAGCCCTATCAGATCAATGGGGTCTGGTATTATCCCAAGGTCGACTATGAATATGACGAGACCGGGATCGCCTCCTGGTACGGCGAGCAGTTCCACGCCAAGCTGACCGCCAACGGCGAAATCTTCGACATGAACGACGTGTCGGCGGCGCATCGCACTTTGCCGCTTCCCAGCCTCGTCCGCGTCACGAACCTCGACAACGGCCGCTCGATGATCGTCCGGATCAACGATCGCGGGCCGTTCGCAGCCGGGCGCATCATCGACCTGTCACGCCGCACGGCACAGCTGATGGGCATGGACCGGCCCGGCACCGCCAAGGTGCGGGTCCAGATTCTCGCCGACGAAAGCCGGAGCATCGCAGAAGCACTCGCCGGTGGCCGGCCGGAGCCGACGATGATTGCCTCGGCCGGCACCACCGCAACGGACGCGGTCCAGGTGCGCCCGGATGCGCCGAACGCCTCGCCCCGGGCGTCCGTCGCCGTCCAGGCCCTGCCGGTTCCGGGTGCAGCGGCACCGGCGACGCCGCCGCCACCTCCGCCCGCGGTGGCCGCGGGTGTCGCGAGCGAGGCTGCCAAGGCGGCCGCCGAGCGCCAGGTCGCGGCCCTGCAGCCGGTCCCGACGGTGGTGACCATGGTGCCGGTGGTCCCGACCGAAATCTACATCCAGGCCGGCGCCTTCCAGAACGTCAACAATGCGGTCAGGCTCTCGGCCCAGCTCACCGAATTCGGACGCGCGACGGTTGCGCCGAAGCAGATCAGGAACCAGCTTCTCTATCGTGTGCGCTTCGGCCCGTTCACATCCGTGGAAGATGCCGATCGCATGCTTGCCCGCATGATCGGCGCGGGCTATCCCGATGCACGGGTGGTCGTCGATCAATGATGGCCGGAGGTTCGCCATGATCCGTCGCCTCGCTCTCGCCGCGGCCCTTGCCGCCGCCGCCCTGCCGGCGCTGGCCCAGCCCATCGAGACCCAGGCCAAGCAGGCTTTCATCGTCGACATCAAGACCGGCGCGGTGCTTCTGGAGAAGAATGCCGACGAGGTCATGCCGCCGTCGTCGATGAGCAAGATGATGACCGCCCACATGCTGTTCGAGAAGCTGCAGAAGGGCGAGATCCAGCTTACCGACGAGTTTCCGGTGAGCGAGCGGGCCTGGCGGATGCAGGGCTCGAAAATGTTCGTGCCGCTGAATGGCCGGGTGAAGGTCGAGGACCTGATCCGAGGCATCGTCATCCAGTCCGGCAACGACGCCTGCATCGTGGTCGCCGAGGGCCTGGCCGGCAGCGAGGAAGCCTTCGCCGAGCAGATGACCAAGCGCGCGAGAGAGCTCGGTCTCAGCAAGACGGTGTTCAAGAACGCCAGCGGCTGGCCGCATCCCGAGCATGTCACCACCGCTCGAGACCTGGCGATCCTGGCCAAGCACACGATCGAGGCGTTCCCCGAATACTACAAATACTATGCGGAACTGAACTTCACCTATAACGGCATAAAGCAAGGCAACCGCAATCCGCTGCTTTACAAGCAGACCGGCTCCGACGGCCTCAAGACCGGCCACACCGAGGCCGGCGGCTACGGGCTCACGGCTTCGGTCAAGCGCGGCGACCGCCGCATCATCATGGTGGTCAACGGCATCATGGTGCCGAACAGCCCCGCCGGCCTGCGGGCGCGGGCGCAGGAGACCGAGAACCTGATCGAGTGGGCGTTCCGCGAGTTCGAGAATTACAGCCTGTTCAAGACGGGCGAGGTCGTGCAGACGGCCGGCGTCTGGCTCGGCGAAGCCAAGAACGTGCCGCTGGTCGCCGGCGACGACCTGATCGTGACGCTGCCCAGGAAGGCGCGGCAGGGCATGAAGGTGACGGCGGTCTACCAGGAGCCGATCCCGGCGCCGATCCAGAAGGGCCAGCAGGTCGGCAAGCTGGTGATCGCGGCCCCCGGCGTGCCGACACGCGAGCTGCCGCTGATCGCCGGCGAATCCGTGGGCCAGCTCGGGGCCGCCGGCCGCATCGGCGCGGCCGTCTCCTACCTGATCTTCGGCGCGAAGAAGTAGCGTCTCGTGCCCCCTCTCCCGCGCGTAGCGGGGGAGGGTTGGGGTGGGGGCGAGCGTAGCGAGGCCTGGATCGGCGCTGCTGCGATTGACGTCTCTGCCGAGTATCCTGTTCAACAGATCCGTTCGTCGCGCGCGTTTCCTCGCTACGCTCGCCCCCACCCCAACCCTCCCCCGTGCCATGCGCGAGAGAGGGGGCAAGAAGGCGATTTACATTGAGCACGGCAGCCACCCGTAGTCGCTTCGTCACCTTCGAAGGCGGCGAGGGGGCGGGCAAGACCACCCAGATCAAGCGGCTCGGCGAGCGGCTCGCCGCGGCCGGCATCGTCGCCGTGGCCACTCGCGAACCCGGCGGCTCTCCAGGCGCCGAAGCGATCCGCCGCCTGCTGGTCTCGGGCGACACCGGGCGCTGGGAACCGCTGACCGAGGCGCTGCTGATGGTGGCGGCCCGCCGCGATCACTGGCTCCAGACGATCAAGCCTGCCCTCGATCGCGGCGACTGGGTGCTTTCCGACCGTTTCCACGACTCGAGCGTCGCCTATCAGGGTCGTGGCCGCGGCGTGCCGCTGGAGACGCTGGAGACGCTTCGCCGGATGATCCTCGGCGACCTCCGCCCGGACCTGACCCTGATCCTCGATCTGCCGGTTGAGGACGGGCTGGAGCGGGCGCATGCCCGTATGAAGGGCTTCGCCTCGGGTGAAGACCGGTTCGAGCGCATGGATTCAGGATTTCACGAGCGCCTGCGCGCGGGCTTCCTCGACATCGCCCGAGAAGAACCCGGGCGCTGCGTCGTCGTCGATGCGCGGCCGGATGCCGGCACCGTCCACGCCGCGATCGTCGCCGCCGTCTCCGAGCGGCTGGGCATCCGGCTGTGACCGGCAAGAAGGCCGCCGCCGAGGTCGAGGCGCGCTCGCATCCGCGCCTCTGCCCGCCCTTGCTTGGCCATGAAGCAGCCGAGGCGCAGATGGTGGATGCGGTGCGCTCGGGCCGGCTCGCGCATGCCTGGCTGATCGAGGGGCCGCGCGGCGTCGGCAAGGCGACGCTGGCCTTCCGCTTTGCCCGCTTCCTCCTCTCCGGAGCTACTGGCGGTGAGAGCGGGGGCCTGTTCGGCGATACCGCACCCGGCCTCGATGTGGCCGACGATCATCGAACCTCGCGCCTGATCGCTGCCGGCAGCCATCCGGACCTGCTGGCGCTCGAGCGCAGCTATGACGAGAAGGCGAAGCGGCTGCGCAAGGTGATCACCGCCGAGGAGGCGCGCAGCGTCGCCGACTTCATGCATCTGACGCCGGCTGAGGGCGGCTGGCGGGTCGCCATCGTCGACAGCGTCGACGACCTCAACCCGACCTCGATGAACGCGCTCCTGAAGATCCTGGAGGAACCGCCGAAACGCGCCGTGCTGCTGCTGATCTATCACGGCGCCGGACGCATCCTGCCGACCATCCGGTCCCGCTGCCGCCGCCTGGTGCTGAAGCCGCTGGAGGCCGGCGTGCTCGACCGGCTGCTGGCCGCCCAGGCGCCGGACCTGCCGGCAGAGGAGCGGGGGCCCTTGGCCCAACTCGCCCGCGGCAGCCTCGCGCGCGCGCTCGACCTGATCGAGGCCGGCGGCCTCGGCCTCTACCGCCAGGTATTCCAGCTGGCCAGCGCCACCCAGCCGGATGCGATGCAGATGCAGGGCTTCGCCGACAAGCTGGCCCGCAAAGGGGCCGAAGCCTCGTACCTCGCCGCCGTCGACATGCATGTCGATCTGCTGGCGAGGCTCGCCCGCGCCGCCGCCGATCCCAGGCCGCCGGCGGAGGTGGTGCCGGGCGAGGCGGCGGCGCTGAAGCGGCTGGCCGCCCGGCGCAGCCTTGATCGCTGGCGCGAGCTATGGGAAAACAGCCGCCGTCTGGTCCAGCGCTCCGAGGCCGTCAACATCGACCGCAAGCAGGTCCTGCTGACCCTCCTTCTGGCCCTGGACGACGATCGCCTCCTCGCCCCGTCCTAGGAGTTCCGGCCGATGGCCGCGGCCAAGCGTTACTACCTGACGACACCGATCTACTACGTGAACGACGCGCCCCATATCGGGCACGCGTACACCTCGCTCGCCTGCGATGCGCTGGCGCGTTTCAAGCGGCTGGACGGCTACGAGGTCAAGTTCCTCACCGGCACCGACGAGCACGGCCAGAAGGTCGAGAAATCGGCAGTGGCCGCCGGCATGGACCCGCAGGCCTTCACCGATCAGGTGAGCCAGACCTTCCGCGATCTCTCCGGCGTGATGAACTATTCGAACGACGACTTCATCCGCACCACCGAGGCCCGGCATGCACGCGCCTGCCAGGACCTGTGGAAGCGGATGAAGGCGAACGGCCACATCTATCTCGGTGGCTTCGCCGGCTGGTACGCCATCCGCGATGAGGCCTTCTACGACGAGAGCGAGCTGGTCGACGGCAAGGCGCCGACCGGCGCCGAGGTCGAGTGGTTCGAGGAAGAGAACTACTTCTTCGATCTCTCGAAGTGGCAGCAGCCGTTGCTCGACTTCTACGAGGCCAATCCCGGATTCCTCGCGCCGCGGACGCGGCGGAACGAGGTCGTCAGCTTCGTCTCCTCCGGCCTTCGCGACCTCTCGATCTCGCGCACGAGCTTCAAGTGGGGCGTGCCGGTCCCGGACGATCCCAAGCACATCATGTACGTCTGGATCGACGCGCTGATGAACTATGTGAGCGCGACCGGATTTCCGGACGAAACCGGAGAGTATGCGAAGTTCTGGCCGGCCGACCTGCACATGGTCGGCAAGGACATCATCCGCTTCCACACGGTCTACTGGCCGGCTTTCCTCATGGCTGCCGGCATGACGCCGCCGAAGCGGGTGTTCGCGCATGGCTGGTGGACCAACGAGGGACAGAAGATGTCGAAGTCCCTCAACAACTTCGTCACGCCCAGGGATCTGATCGACCGCTACGGGCTCGATCCCGTGCGCTACTTCCTGCTGCGCGAGCTGCCGTTCGGACAGGACGGCAATTACAGCCACCAGGCGATGATCCGGCGGATCAATACGGACCTCGCCAACGACTTCGGCAACCTGGCGCAGCGCGTGCTGACCCAGATCAACAAGAACTGCGAGGCCAAGGTGCCTCAGCCGGGCACGTTCACCGACGCCGACAATGCGTTGCTGGGGGCCGCTCACGGTCTGCTGGCGAAGGCGCGCGCGGAGTACGACGAGCAGCAGTTCCACCGGGCACTGGAAGCCCAGTGGGAGGTGGTCGGCGCCGCCAACCGCTATGTCGACGAGCAGGCACCCTGGGCGCTGAAGAAGACCGACCCGGCGCGGATGGCGACGGTCCTCTACGTCCTGGCGGAAACCATCCGGCACCTGGCGATCCTGGCCCAGCCGGTGATGCCGCAGTCGGCGGCGCGCATGCTGGACCTGCTGGCGGTGCCGGAGGATGCGCGGAGCTTCGCCGCGCTGGGACCGTCCGGCGCGCTGAAGGCCGGGACGCCGCTGCCGAAGCCGGAAGGCATCTTCCCGCGCCACGTCGAAGAGGGGCAGGCGCCAAAAGCCCAGACAGAGGCGAAGGCGGGCGGCTGATGCTGGTCGACAGCCACTGCCACCTGGACTTCCCCGAGCTGTCGGCGGAGCTGGACGAGGTCGTCGCCCGGGCGCGCCGCGCCGGGATCGGGCTGATGATCACCATCGGCACCAAGCTGACCGAGTTCGACCGGGTCCGCGCCATCGCCGAGCGCTATGACGACATCTACTGCTCGGTCGGCATCCACCCGCACGAGGCGGGCGCCGAGCCGGAAGCGGATGCCGAACGTCTGGCCAGGCTGGCCGAGCACCCGAAGGTGGTCGCCATCGGCGAGACCGGGCTCGACTATTTCTACGACCACAGCCCGAGGGACGCCCAGGCCCGCAGCTTTCGCGCCCATGTCGGGGCGGCGCGCCTGACCGGGCTGCCGGTGATCGTGCATACCCGCGACGCCGATGAGGACACCGCCGCGATCCTGACCGAGGAGATGGAGAGGGGCGCCTATCCCGGCCTCATCCATTGCTTCACTTCGACTCAGCAATTGGCTGAAAAGGCAGTCGATCTTGGCCTTGTCATTTCGCTTTCCGGGATCGTCACCTTCAAGAGCGCGGCGACGCTGCAGGCGACCGCCGCCTGGGTCCCGGCCGACCGGCTGCTGGTCGAGACCGACGCACCTTACCTGGCGCCGATCCCGATGCGGGGCCGGCGGAACGAGCCGGCCTTCGTCGTCCATACAGCGGCCAAGGTGGCGGCTTTGCGCGGCACCACCGTCGAAGATCTCGCTTCAACGACGACCGCCAATGTCCGGCGCCTGTTCAGGAAGATCCCGGACGCAGCTTTCGCAGCGCCGTGAAGATCACCATTCTCGGCTGCGGCAGCTCGATGGGCGTGCCGGGGGTGGGCGAGGGGTGGGGTGACTGCGATCCGAACGAGCCCAAGAACCGTCGCCTTCGCGCCTCGATCCTGGTGGAGGAGGGCGAGACCCGTCTCCTGGTCGATACCTCTCCGGATCTCCGCGAGCAGCTTCTTTCGGCCCAGATCAATCGGTTGGATGCGGTTCTTTATACGCACGCGCATGCCGATCACCTGCACGGCATCGACGACATGCGCGCCATCAACGTGATGCTGAAGCGGCCGCTGGACGTCTATGCCGATCCGGAGACACTGGACACCATCAACCAGCGCTTCGGCTATGTTTTCCAGCCGCTTAAGGGCGACTATTACTACAAACCGACGCTGGTGCCGCACGCGATCGACGGGCCGTTCCGAGTTCGTGACATTTCCGTTCGATCGTTCGGGCAGGATCACGGTTTCTCAAAGACGCTCGGATTTCGTTTCGGCAGCGTGGCGTACTCGACCGACGTGGTCACGCTGGACGAGCAAGCCTTTGAAAGCCTTGCCGGTGTCGATCTCTGGATCGTCGATGCCTTCCGCAAGCTGCCGCATGCGACCCACACGCATCTCGACCGCACCATGGAATGGATCGATCGGGTGAAGCCGAGGCGCGCCGTGCTCACCCATATGAGTCCGGCGCTCGACTATGGCTGGCTCAGATCCTGGCTGCCGGCCCATGTCGAGCCGGCCTATGACGGCATGGTGCTGGAAAGCGCCTAGCGCGGGTCCGAGTTGGCGCTGGTCGCCAGGTAGACGATGCCGGCTGCGCCGCCGGCCACCAGGGTCGTCGTCAGTGCGGTGGTGCCCATCGCCGCCAGGAGCGCGCCGGCGCCGCCCGCGATTGCGACGATCGCCAGGGTCTCGTAGACCGAGTTTCGCTGGGCCTGCATCTGGATCTGGATCTGTGCCGGAGGCTGCGGCGCGGCCGGCGGCGTGGCCTGGGCCTGGGTCTGCGCAAGCGAGGCCGTCCTCGGTTCGCCTGCCAGGCTCGCCGGGACGACGGCAAACGTCAGAAGAAAAAGGACCAGGATGCGGATCATCGTGACAGCTCCCTCGGCGGTACCGTTGACTATGCCGTCGCGCGACGGATGCTGTCGAGAGCGCGCCTTCAATTGGAGAGCCTATGTCTGAGACGTGGCGGCGGGCCGACGGCTATGAGATTTCGACCGACAAGGGCCGGATCGACCTCGACGTCGTCCACGGCTTCCTCACACGCGTCTATTGGTCGGAGAACGTGCCGCGCGAGGTGGTCTGCCGCTCGATTTCAGGCGCCTTCTGCTTCTCGGTCTTCGATCCCGCAGGCGCCCAGGTGGGGTTCGGCCGGGTGATCACCGACTTCGCGACCTTTGCCTATCTCAGCGACATCTTCGTGCTCGAGGCGCACCGGGGCAAAGGCCTCGCCAAGTGGATGGTCGGCCTGATGCTCGACCATCCGCAGCTCCAGGGCCTCAGGCGCTGGCTGCTCGGCACCCGTGACGCGCAGGCGCTCTACAAATTGTTCGGCTTCGAAGATGTACCGGCGGGACGAATGATGGGACGCCCGGGACTGCCGGAAGGACGTTATCCGTCAATTGGTTAGCCTAATCACACAATATTTTCCATAATATACATTATGCGATATAAAGCGGCGATGTTTCACTTCCCGTACCCCAGTCCCATCGCAACGTCGATTTCCTCCCCCAGGATGATTGATCAGGCGACGCCGATCAGCGATCACCCCGTCCTGAGAACGTCGCCACGATCGTCTCGGACACCCTGGCCGGACTGATCGGCGGGATCGTGCCCGACCGCGACTGAGGTGGTTGGGGTCGGGACGTCGACATCGGGGGCTGAGTTGGGATCGGCGATCCGCATCGAGCCTCTCGGGGCCTCAAGGGGCCGAGTCGATCAGGTCCATGCTCTCTGGATGATCCAGGAGCCATTCGACGGCCTGGGAGGTCTTCTGCCATGACCGCGCGCCCTTCTCGTCGCCCTCGAACGCGAGCGCGCTCCAGGCGTTTCTGGCAACGTGCAGGGCGCCGGGACCCCGACGCTTGATGATGCGCTTGGCTGAACGCCAAACCACCAAGTCCGCGGGCGCGATCTGATCGGACAATCTGGCCATGTCACCCCTCCCTGTGAGACCGAATGTTCCTATATTGTTCTCATGATCGTCAAGGGGTATTTCCAGCTAAACTCGACCGATGACCGCTCCCGACCCCCGCGCCCATCCCGAGATCGAAGACGCCACGATCGAGCGGATGGCGGACGAACTGGTTGACGGCAAGCGCCATCCGACGGCGGATCGTCTGTTCATGAAGCGCGGCGCGCCGGCGCCGATCATCCAGTGGGCCCCGGCGGCGAAAGCCCTGCCGCTGGAGGCGCATCGCCTGATGCTCTCGCTCTGGCGGGACGCCTGCAACGGCGCTCCGTTCCCGCCGGTCTCGGCAATCGACCCGTTCCAGCTGAAGCCGGTTCTCGGCAATGTCCTCATTCTCGACGTGCTGGACGGCGGCGCCGATTTCCGATTCCGGCTCTACGGCTCGACCCTCGCCGCCGAGGTGCGGTTCGACTGGACCGGCGCCACGGTCCAGGAGATGCGACGCGTGCTGAAAGGCCCCGGCCCTGCCCTCTATCTCGCCGCCTACCGGGCGATGCTTCGCCGGCATGAGCCGCTCTACACCGTCAACACCGCCATGGTGGTCTTCCAGAACCGGTCCTGGGCCCGCCTGGCGCTGCCCTATGGCGATGCGGCGGCGGGCCTGATCGAGCGGATCCTGGTCGCCAACTACGTCATCGGCGACGACTTCGTCAGCGAGGACGAGGAGCGCCGCCTCGCCCAGCTGCGCGAAGACATGAGATCGGACCGGCGCAGCGGCGCCTGAACGACCTCAATCGGCCTCGGGCATGATCTCGCCGGCCGGGGTCAGTACGACGCGCATCTGGGCGCCGTCCTTCACCGCCACCGCATGCCAATGGCTGTCGCAGCCCTTCTTAAGGTCGCGGATCTGGCGGAAGCCGGCGGACTGGAACTTCTTGCGGGCGGTCTCGGCGGTCGAACCGTCGATGCGGATGCCGGGATCGCAGGCCGCCTGGGCGCTGTTGCGGCCGTCCAGACCTGGAACGGCGACCAGCGCGGCTGCCAGGATCGTTGCGGCCAGGAGGCTCTTGGGGGCGATCATCGGAACTCCTCTTTCAAAGCTAGGAGAGAGGAAACGAGACCGGGGCAGCCCGGGTTCCCGCGCGATATCATGGCCACCTCGCTGGGTTAAGGACGGGTTCCATGCTGAAACAGGTCAGGGCGGGCGTGCTGGAGATCGCCTACGAGGAGTCGGGCGCGGCCTCCGGACCGCCGGTCATCCTCATGCACGGGTTTCCCTATGACATCCGCGCCTATGACGAGGTCGCGCCGCTCCTGACGGCGGCCGGCCACCGGGTGCTGGTGCCCTATCTCCGGGGATACGGTCCGACCCGGTTCCTGTCATCCGAGACGCCAAGGTCCGGCGAGCAGGCGGCTCTCGGCGCCGATCTGCTGGCTTTCATGGATGCACTGGCGATCCCGTCCGCCCTCCTCGCCGGCTACGACTGGGGCGGGCGCGCCGCCTGCATCGCGACGGCGCTCTGGCCCGAGCGCGCCCGGGGCCTGGTCACGGTCAACAGCTACAACATCCAGAACATCGCCGCCTCGGGCGAGCCGGCGATGCCCGAGGACGAACATCGCTACTGGTATCAGTACTATTTCCACAGCGAGCGTGGCCGCGCCGGTCTTGCGCGGAACCGCAGTGCCCTTTGCCGCCTGTTGTGGCGCCTCTGGTCGCCCAACTGGCTCTTCGACGACGCGACCTACGCGCGGACGGCGCCCTCCTTCGACAATCCCGACTTCGTCGAGGTGGTGATCCACTCCTATCGCCACCGCTACGCGCTCGTGCCCGGCGACCCGGCGGTGGCCGAGATCGAGCGGCGGCTGGCGGAGCGACCCAGGATCACCGTGCCGACGGTGGCGATGGACGGTGGCGGCGACGGCGTCTCTGCCGCCGGCAGCGCCGGAAGCGGTGCCCGCTTCTTCACTGGCCGCTACCAGCACCGGCTGATCCCGCTGGTCGGCCACAACCTGCCGCAGGAGGCGCCCCGGGAGTTTGCGGACGCGATCCTGTCGCTCGCCTAGATGGACACGGCTGGCGAGCGGCTATAGTGCCGCCCATGACCCGCCGCAACATCGACCGCCTGATCGAGATCATGGCCAAGCTCCGGGCGCCAGACGGCGGCTGCCCCTGGGACCGGGAGCAGAGCTTTGCCACCATCGCCCCCTACACCATCGAGGAGGCCTACGAGGTCGCCGATGCGATCGCGCGCGACGACCTTCGCGACCTGAAGGACGAGCTCGGCGACCTCCTGTTCCAGGTGGTGTTCCACGCCCGCATGGCCGAGGAGACGGGGCCTTCGCCTTCGACGACGTCGCCCAGGCGATCGCCGACAAGATGATCCGCCGGCATCCGCATGTCTTCGGCGATGCGGCCGAGCGCGACGCTGCCAGCCAGACCGTCGCCTGGGAGGCGACCAAGGCGGCCGAGCGTGCCGGGAAGGACAAGTCGGCCCCCGCCTCCGCCCTCGACGGTGTCGCCCTCGCCCTCCCCGCCCTGATGCGGGCGGAGAAGCTGCAGAAGCGCGCGGCCAGGGTCGGCTTCGACTGGCCGGAAGCACGCCAGGTGCTGGACAAGATCGAGGAGGAGATCGGCGAGCTCCGCGCCGAGCTGGACGACGGGGCGAAGCCGGAGGCGGTCAAGGACGAGGTCGGCGACCTCCTGTTCGCACTCGCCAACCTCGCCCGCCATCTCGGCGTCGATCCGGAGGCGGCCTTGCGTGGCTGCAACGCCAAGTTCGAGCGGCGCTTTCGCTCGATCGAGACGGCCCTGGCAGCCGAGGGCCGCCGGCCGGAACAGGCGAGTCTCGAGGAGATGGAGGCGTTGTGGGTCGAGGCCAAGGCGGAGGAACGCCGGAAACCGCCGATATGAGCTTGGTCTCTAATTGGCAGTCAGAAAATTGCAGAAGTGCCTGGGTGGCTAATTGCCAGGCTCTCCGTCCCCAACGCTTTCATCGCCGGCTCCAATATCTACGTGAGTGAGCGCGTCATCATAAATAACGTAGATCGGCTTCTCGTTCCGTAGAGTATCCACCACAACCTGCATCATTTCGGCGGGATAATCAAAATGCAGTTCGCTCCCATTTTTCCGAGCAGGTGCGGGAGTATCGTTGGTGAACCGGACGGTTGCGCTGCCTTCAGCGCCATACAGCCTCACAAACCCTTTTGTGCTTCTCGAGCCCGAACGCTGGCTGAGATAGTACTTGTCGACTAAGAAAACTGACATAGCCGGCTCCTAATCGTTGATATTGAACACTTGAACTGCGCCGAGAATTCCTATGGCCTTTTGCGTGTGAGCCTGATGGCAAAGTCAGCTAGGCTCGCTTTCACCGATAGGTTCTTCAGCCGTCCCAATATCTACGCGAGCAAGGTTGCTGTCATAAATGACATAGATCGGTTTCTCATTTCGAACGGTATCCAGCACACCCTGCATCATTTCGACCGGATACTGACAAGTGATATGGTTTCCCGTTCGCGTGGGGGCGGCGGGAGTATCTTTAGTAAAGCGGATCATTGTTGTGCCGTTATCACTTACAAGGTAAAAAAAACCTTCGTGCTGGACGATCCAGAACGCAGGTAAAGCCAGTACTTGTTGACCAAGAGTGAAGGCATGGTCGGCTCCTAGCTGATTTTCGCGCCAACGATACACAGCAGAACTTAGCCGCATTTCTCCAAGTATAACCTCGTCTAAAAGGCAGGGTAGGCGTTTTTGCGCGTTGTGACAATCTAAAGTACGTCGATCGACTAGGAAAATCGATCGCTCCGGCATTTTTCGCTGGCGTCTTTCGTGCGCAGTCGACGCGTTGCCTTCGACGGTGCGCGAGGTGGGCATGTACCGGCGAAGCTGGGCCCGGGAGGTCCCAAGGACGCGCTTCGCCTCGGCGACCGCGTCGGCGTGGGGACCACGATGCCTCGATGAGGATGGTCTCGACCGGAGCCCTGCCGATCGCGGTAAGGATTCATGGCCGAGGCTGCTGGTCGACAAACGCAGCGGCGGGGCGGCCCGGGGTGAGCGATATCCGCCGCGTCTTTGCGCTCGGATATGGTTCCTTCTATAGCAAGCGACCTCTTTCTCAACGACTTAGCTAAAGCATGCGCCTCGGAAAGCTGGGATCGATCAACGAGGGTACCCTCCTCGCCACCGGATTTGCCGTTCTCCTGACGGCGACCCTGATCTCTCTCGGCCTCATCCGTGAGTCCGACGTGATCGGCAACCGCATCGCCAACTCGCTCACGGCCACCAGTCTCATCGCCAACTTCCGCGCCGACACACGACGGGCGGAGAGCGGACAGCGCGGCTACCTCTTGACCGGAGAGGCCCGCTATCGCGCCGACTACGACCAGGCGATCGGGCTGGCGATCTCGGCCTTGGATCGGCTCGAAGAGCTCCTGAAGGAGCGACCCTCGCAGCTCCAGCGTCTGGCGGCGCTGCGCACGCTGTCCCTGGCCAAGTCGGCGGAGCTCACCGAGACCGTCAAACTCGCCGAGACGGGGCGGACCGACGCCGCGATCGAGATGCTGCGCTCCGGTCGCGGCCTCGAATACACGGAACAGATCCTCCGGCACGCCATCGAGATGACCGCCGAGGAACGGCGCTTCCTCGACGGATACCTGAGCGAGTCCGACCGCACACAGATCCTGCTCTTCGTCATCAACGGCCTCGCCGGCGCGATCATCGCCGGTCTGGCGACCCTGTCGATCTTGCTCGTGCGACGGTCCGTGCGCGAGGCGAAAGCGGCGCATGACGAACTCGCGCTGCTGAACGTCGATCTCGAACGCCGCGTCTCCGAGCGAACCGCGAACCTCAAGGAGGCGAACGACGAGATCCAGCGCTTCGCCTACATCGTCAGCCACGATCTCCGCTCGCCGCTGGTCAACATCATGGGGTTCACCGGCGAGCTGGAAGCGCTCCGCAACGACGTCCTGACCCGCGCCGCGCAGGCGAACCGGGCGCTGGGCAAGGGCGACGGCGTCAGGCCGGGTGCTGCCGACAAGGCGATCGCCCAGGACTTCGACGAGGCGCTGTGGTTCATCCGCTCGTCGATCACCAAGATGGACCGGCTGATCAACGCCATCCTGGAACTCTCCCGGCTCGGGCGGCGAGAATTCAAGGCGGAGGAGATCGACCTCGACAAGTTGGTGCGGACGCTCGCCGCCGATTTCAGCCATCGCACGGAGAAGGGCAGCATCCGGCTTTCGGTCGGCCGCCTGCCGACGATCGTCAGCGACCGCCTGGCGCTCGAGCAGATCATCTCCAAACTCATCGACAATGCTGTCAAATACGTCCGCGACGAGGTGCCCGGCCAGATCGCCGTGACCGCCGGCGCGACCGACGCGCAGATGGTCGAGATTTCCGTCGTCGACAACGGCCGCGGCATCGCCGAGCGCGACCTCGAACGCATCTTCGACCTGTTTCGTCGGTCCGGCGCCCAGGATCGGCCGGGCGACGGCATCGGCCTCGCCTATGTACGCACCCTGGTGCGGCGCCTGGGCGGGACGGTCAGGGTCATGAGCCGACTTGGCGAGGGTTCGACCTTCACGATCGTGCTACCTAGGGTCTGGACGCCATGACATGCTGATTGAGGAGACCGCTTTCGGGTCATGAGTCAGGACCCAGTCACCATCCTCATGATCGAGGACGATCCCGGCCATGCCCGGCTGATCGAGCGCAACATCCGCCGCGCCGGCGTGAACAACGACATCGTCCCCTTTGCCTCCGGCAACGAGGCCGTGGCCTATCTGTTCGGCAGCGAGGGCGTGCCTGCGCTCAGGACGGGCTCCGGCTACCTGATCCTCCTCGACCTCAATCTTCCCGACATGTCGGGAGTCGACATCCTCCGCCGCCTGAAGGAGGACGCCGCGACCCGGTCGATCCCGGTCGTGGTGCTGACGACCACTGATGAGCGCACCGAGATCCAGCGCTGCTACGACCTCGGTTGCAACGCCTACATCACCAAGCCGCTCAACTATGAAAGCTTCTCCGAGGCCATCCGCCAGCTCGGGCTGTTCCTGATGGTGATGCAGGTGCCGGAGCGGACCTGATGAGCGGGCCGGCGTTCCGCGTCCTCTACATCGACGACGATGCCGGCCTCTGCCGCATGGTCCAGCGGCATTTCGAGCGGAACGGGTTGGCGGTCGAAACCGCAATCGACGGCAAGGCGGGGCTCGAGCGTCTGCGCGCCGGCGGGATCGACGTCGTCGCGCTCGATCACCACATGCCCGGGCAGAGCGGGCTCGAGATCCTGCCTGCCATCGCGGCCCTGGACGATGCGCCGCCGGTCGTCTACGTCACCGGCGAGGCCGAGGGGCGCATCGCCGTCGCTGCGTAGAAGGCCGGCGCCTCGGATTATGTCGTCAAGGAGGTCGAGGGCGAGTTCCTCACCCTGCTCCGCGCCGCCCTCGCCGCCGCGATCGAGGCGAAGCGGTTGACGCGCGCGCGAGCAGGCCGAGGAGGAACTCCGCGCGTCCCGCGACCGCTTCGAGGCGCCGGCAGCCGAGCGTGCCCTCCTGATCCACGAGATCAATCACCGGGTCGCCAACAGCCTTCAGCTCGCGACCGCCTTCCTCCGTATACAGCAGTAGGCCGCAAGCAGCCCCGATGCCAAGGCGGCGCTGTCGAGCGCCATCGCCCGTGTCGCCGCCATCGGCCATGTCCACCGCCAGCTCTATGCCGCCGACGACCCGAGCGCCGTCGACCTGTCGCATTATCTCCAGCACCTGGCCGCCGACCTGGCGCAGGTGGTGGTCGAGGGCTCGGCCAAGGCCCGCGTCGTCGTCGAGGCGGGGCCGCTGTCTGAGACGACCGATCGCGCCGTCTCCATCGGCAGCATCGTGACCGAGCTGGTCATCAATGCGCTGAAGCACGCCTACCCGGAGGGAGCCAAGGGCGAGGTCCGCGTGCGCTGCCCGCAACGGGCCGAACCGGGAGGAATCCTGCTTGCGGTCGAGGATGACGCCAAGGGCATGTCTGCCGATCCGTCTGCCGCCGGCAAGGGCGGGCTCGGTCAGCGGATCATCCGGATGATGACGAGCAAGCTCGGAGCCCGGATCGACCATGACGTGTCCCACAGCGGCACGCGCATCGTCATCGACATCCCCGCCAGGCGCGGTGAACCGGAGTCTCCGCCCGGCCCCTCCGCCTGAAGGGTCTCGACCCGAAACACGCCGGATCGCCGGTCAGCTAGTCGCCGTCGACGCACCCGCTTGCCAACGCCGTGCAGCCGATCGGGTCTGCGGGCCGCCCTCTGTTCGGCCATGCGTCCATTAAAGGGGCGGATGAACACTAAAAAACGTCGGCGAACGCGTCACCGAATGCGATGATGTCGAGCGGGCGCTGAGTTTCGGAAGCCGGGCGACATCGGGAAGTACCGGTCGGCCGGAGCGACGAAACGCGGCCCCCGCCGCACGGCGAGAGGTGTCTCAAGTGAGGTTGCCCAGGCTATCGCGAGTATTCGATTCGCTGGGTTCATCGATAGGCCCACCGGGACCTAAGGACAATCACCGTCAAGACAACGAGGATGCCGACCAGCATCGCTGCACTCGCAAGCCCGAAATTAGCCTCGACCGCGCGCGAGATGGTCTCGCCGAACAGATAACCAGCGCCGACCAGAGTCCCGGCCCAAAGCAGCGCCGATGCGCCGTTCAGTGCCGTGAATTCGAACCAGCGCATGTCAGTCAGGCCGACCGGAAAAGCACCGACGGTTCGAAGACCCTTCGGGTAGCGGTATAGGAACATGTACCAGCGTCCGTACCGCTCGAGCAGATCCGTCGCTCTGGCAAGGAGAGCCGACAGTCGCCCGGGCCGCGCCGAAAGCGCCTTTCCGTACCGCCGTGCCGTCCAGTAGCGAGCCTCGTCGCCAAGGTAACCGCCCGCGAATGCGGCGGCTCCGACGATCGCGACGTCCAATGCACCCGCCTGTGCGGCAATGCCTGCGAAGAGCGGAAGGCTGCCGCTCTTAAGCGCCGAATAGCCGAACAGAAGCACGTATGAAAATGTGCCGTAGTCCGCAACGAGTGCAAGGATTTGTTCCATCTTCTCAAGTGATCCGCATCTATCCTGCGATTCTCCAGATGAACCCGATCCAAAGAATAAATATCGGCGATTGGGGGCGCGACAACAGTCTTGGGCACACCGATCAATTACGATCTTCGTCACTTATCACTACGAGTGCCGTGCCCCCCATTCTTGCTGCTGATCGCTCTATTCTCCATCCTCAAGACACGCGTCATCCATCCCCATCATTCGCGCTCGCACCAAGGGCTCAAGATAGTCGGATCGACGAGGTTGATCTCGTCCAGCCCACCCACGACGTGGGGCCGGCGGCACGTCGAGCCGGTAACTAGCTCGACTGTTGTCCGCCGCTGACGGCCGCCACGGGTGACGGCTTGACCGCCTCGACCGGCGGCTTCCGCGGCATGGTCGGCGCCACCAGCGCCTCGACCTTGCGGGGAGCGGACGCGACCACGGCATCGCGGGTGTAGTGCCGGCAATTACCCTCGAAGGAGGCGCCCGGCTCGACCGCGATCGACTCCTGCATGACGTCGGCCACGACCTTCGCCGACTTGAGCAGCGTCACCTGGCGGGCCTTGATCTGCCCGGTGACCTTGCCCGAGATGCGGACGGTTTCGGCCTCGAGCGCGCCCTTCACCACGGCGGTCTCGCTGACGGTGATGCGCCCGGAACGGATGTCGCCATCGACCGTGCCGTCGATCTGGATGTCGCCGTCGCTCTCCAGATTGCCGGTGATGCGGAGATCCGCGCTGATGATGGACGGCACCGTCGACTTCTGGACCGACGCCCCGCCATCGGATTGCTTGCTAGCCCTTGAAAACATCCTTGCCCGCCCTGAGAAACTTGTTTGGATCGGTCGGCTCGCCGTTGATCAGGACCTCGTAGTGAACGTGAGGTCCGGTCGACCGGCCGGAGGAACCCAGGAGCCCGATTGTCTCCCGGAAGTCCACCTTCTGCCCGCGCCGGACATTGATCTTATACAAATGTCCGTAGCGCGTCCTCAGGCCATTGCCATGGTCGATCTCGACCATCCGGCCGTAGCGGCTCCGCCATCCTGCGACCACGACCGTGCCGGTCGCGGTTGACATCACCGGCGTCCGGATCGGTGCCGACATATCCAAACCGTAATGCATCGCGGCCTCTCCCCGGAAGGGATCGGTACGGGCGCCGAAGCCGCTCATCAGCGTGAAGGAATCAAGAGGTGCGAACAATGGGATGGACCGCAAAACGCCATGAATATGGTCGAGCCGGCGGAGCTGCGAGCCGAGCGAGAGCGTCATGGCGTCGAGATTGGTCGAGGCGTCCGAGCTGGGCGCGACGTCGCGGGGCAGCGGCACGAACGGACCGCCCTGCCCGCCGAGCCGCCCTGCCGCGCCGGGACGTGGTGGCGGCGGCGGATCCTTCGGCAGGATGGTGTCGAGGTTGAGGCCGGTGCGGCTGACGATCTTCTGGACCTCATTTATGTCGGCCCGGGTCCGGTCGTTCAGCTTCTGCATGACCTCGCGGTGGACGCGCTGGATCTCGGTGATGCGGGTCTCGAGGTCTCGGACCCTCACCTGCGAGATCTGTCCGTCCTCCTGCATGCGGTCGCGCTGGCTGGAAACCGCATGGAGTTCGCCCTTGGCGAGGTCGAGCTGGGCTTCGGCCTGGGCGGTCCGGGCGAGCGAGATCTTGAGCTCGCTCTGGAGCTGCGACATGCGTCGCGACAGGGCGGAGCGCTGGGCGGCGATCTCCTCCTTCTCGGCCTCGATCGAGGCGAGCTGGCCGCGAAGCCCGGAGATGTGCTTCTCGAGCGAGCCATTCTCGCCCCACATGCTTCGGACGGTCTGCTCGAGCTCTGACATCTTCTCGGCGACTGCCTGCCGGGTCTGCGCAACCTTGGTGCGCTCGGCTTCCGACTGGCGGAGCTGGGTCTCGGTCAGCTTGAGATCGGCCCGGAGGTTCTCGTTCTGGTCGAACAGCCGGCGAAGATGCCCCTGTTTCGACTCGAGGTCGCGGGTGATGGCCATGACGGCGAGCTGGTGGTTCGCCATCTGGTTCAGGAGGTCGCGATAGGCGTCGTGCGCCTGGTCGAGGGCAGCCGTCCGCGTGTCGAGAACCCGGCTGATCTCGAAATAGCTGGTCGAAGCGAAGCTCAACCAGCCCGTGGTCACCGCCCAAAGTCCGAGCGCGATGAACTGGAATCGCCGCGAGACCCGCAGCAACCTGGTCGAGTGATCGGTTCGGAGGATGATTTCCCGGTCTACGATCCAGCGGCCGGGAATGGCCGCAAGACGCTGAAACCAGGGACGCGGGCTGTGGAAAGTGTCCACCGGCAGGCCTGCTCCTCGTCGGGTTGCCTCGTCGGAGAGCGGTTTGGTCCCGGCGAACGACCCCGACCGTTCAGGTCGACGTCCCCCTCGTCCGCGACAGTTCCGTCCCCCAGATTGCCCATTCCGGGTCTGCTTGGGGAGGTACCCTAACCTCGTCCCCCGTGGCGTGCAACCCTGAAGGCATCAGCGAATCTGTTATCCTGAGTGCATGGATCAAGGCATCGAACCTAAGCTCGAAGACTTCCAGGCGATGGCCAAGGTCTTGATTCATTGGTTCGACGTCGCGGAGACCTCGGACCTCATGAAAGAGGTCGGGATCCTTCCCAGATCTCGGGAGAAGGTCGAGAAGGGCTACGACCGGCGGGCCCAGGCCTTCGCCAAGCATGCCCTTCCCTCACAGGTCGTCAGGCTCAAGTCCGACGCGCCGATGGCCTCCCTGCACATCTTCGCGGAGATCTACGACAACGGCTTCCTCAGGGCCGATCCCTGGCGCTGGTGGTTCGCCTGGATCGCACTCGAACTGATCGCCGGTACCGGGCCTGATCCCGGCGGTCGTCGCATCAAGGCCTTCCTCAAGGACAGCGAGACGCACCCGCTGACGGAGGAAAGGGTCGCCCGCTGGCTCGCCTGCAACCCGCTCCGGGTGCGCTACTGGAGCCGCGGTATCGAGCGCGACATCGTGCTGGCACAGACCCACCACGCTTCAGATACCGCCAACGCCGCGGTCAAGGCCGAGCACCACCTGGCGTTGGCCCTGAGAAAGCCGATCGAGGTGCTGAAGGACGCCCTCCTAGAGGAGGCGGCCGAAGTCGCCGAGGCGCTGACCATGCGGATCGAGGAGCGGGTCAGGCGCAACTTCAAGAGCCAGCCCCCGCCCCGCCCTTGAGCGCACCGAAGTCGGGCTACTCGAACCTGAGCGCCTCGATCGGGTCGAGCCGGGACGCCTTCTTCGCCGGGTAGAAGCCGAAGAAGACGCCGACCGCGCCGGAAAACAGGAAGGCGACGACGATCGCCCAGGGCTGGATCAGGGTCGGCCAGCCGGCGAAGGCCGCGATCGCGATCGAACCGCCGACGCCGAGCACGATGCCGACGGTGCCGCCGATCAGGGACAGCGTCACCGCCTCGACCAAGAACTGGACCAGGATGTCCCGCCCGCGGGCGCCGACCGCCATCCTGAGGCCGATCTCGCGGGTCCGCTCGGTCACGCTCACTAACATGATGTTCATGATGCCGATGCCGCCGACGATCAGCGACACCGAGGCGACGGCGGCAAGCAGCAGGGAAAGGATGCGCGACGACGCCTCGCGCGTCTCCATGATGTCGGCGAGGTTCCGGATGTTGACGTCATCCTCGTCCTTTGCCTGCAGCCTGTGGCGCTGGCGCAGCAGGTCGCGGATCTGCTCCTCCGCGTCCTTCATCGACTCCCCTTCGACCACCTTGACCATGACCGACCCTACCGCCCGCGCCCGCGTGCCGCTGAAGCCCAGCAGGCGGCGCTTGGCCGTGGTCATCGGCGTCAGCAGGACGTCGTCCTGGTCCTGGCCCTGGGTCGACTGGCCCTTCTTGTCGAGGACACCGATGATGGTGAAGGGCACGTGCCTGACCCGGATCACCTGGCCGATCGGATCGGTGTCGCCGAACACCTTCTCGGCCACCGTTCGGCCGAGAAGCGTCACCTTGGCCGCCGCCGACATCTCTTCCGGCGTGAACAGCCGTCCCTCGGCGATCCCCCATTCGCGGGCGACCAAGTAGTCGGGGGTGACGCCGAGCGCCCAGCTCGACCAGTTCTGATTGCCGAACACCACCTGGACCTGGCCGCGCACGATCGGTGCCGCCACCTCGATGATCGGCAGCTCGCGCGCGATCGCCGCGGCATCCTCCTCGGTGAGCGTCGGCCGTGTGCCGGTGCCGAGCCGGGCCCCGCCGGAGGTCACCGCCCCCGGAAGCAGGATGATCAGGTTGGCGCCGAGGCTGCGGATCTGCTCGGCGACCCGCTGGTGCGCGCCGGAGCCGATGGCGACCATGACGATCACCGCGCCGACGCCGATGATAATGCCGAGCATGGTCAGCGCGCTGCGGAGCGCGTTGACCCTGAGGGCCTTCAGCGCCACCTGCAGGCTGTCGACGGAGAAGGCACCCTTCGGCGCGGCCCCGCGGAAGGCGGCGGCGGGTTCGGCCAAGATCGCGGTCATGCCGCCGCCGCCTGTCGCGGCTCCGGGTTGATGCGGTCGGCGACCAGCTTGCCGTCGCGGAACTGCAGCACCCGGCCGGCATGGGCGGCGACGTCCTCCTCATGCGTGACCACGACGATGGTGAGGCCCTGGCGGTTCAGCGACTGGAACAGCGCCAGGATCTCCTCCGAGGTGCGGCTGTCGAGCGCCCCCGTCGGCTCGTCGGCGAGCAGCAGGATCGGGCGGTTGACGAGCGCGCGGGCGATCGCGACCCGCTGCTGCTGGCCGCCCGAAAGCTGGGCCGGATGGTGATGCGCCCGCTCGCCGAGGCCGACCTGGGCCAGGGCCTCGGCGGCGCGCCGGTGGCGTTCGGCGCGACGGACGATGCTGTAGATCAGCGGCAGCTCGACGTTCTCCTGAGCCGTGGTCCGCGGCAGCAGGTTGAACTGCTGGAAGACGAAGCCGATCCGCCGGTTGCGGATGGCGGCAAGCTGGTCGCGGTCGAGCCCGGCGACGTCGGTGCCGGCGAGCCGGTAGCTGCCCATGGTCGGGCTGTCGAGACAGCCGATCAGGTTCATCAGAGTCGACTTGCCGGAGCCCGACGGCCCCATGATGGCGACGAACTCGCCCTCGCGGATGGCGAAGCTGACACCATCGAGGGCGCGGACGAGATGTCCGCCCATCTCGTAGTGACGGCCGAGGCCCTCGGCCTCGATGACGCCAGGACCGCCGGCAACCTCAGGCATGGCCGCGTCCCATCGTCAGAGCCCCCATCGCGGGCCGGTCGCGCCGCTGCCGGACTTGGTCGAATGACCGATGACGACCTCCTGGCCGGCCTTGATCTCGCCGCCCAGGATCTCGGTGAAGCTGCCGTCGCCGATGCCGACGCGGACCGCCATCGCCTGCGGCCGGCCGTCGGGCCCGATCGTCCAGAGCCGGCCCGGCCGGCTCTCGGCGGCATCGGCGCGCCGAAGCTGCGCCTCATAGGCCGTCCGTTGCTCGGGCGTCAGGACGGCGGCGACGCGCTGACGAACCTCGGCGATCGCCCGCTGGCGCAGCCGGGCAGCATCCTCGCCACCCCCGGGAGCCGCGGCGGCACCGCCCTCTCCGGCGCCTCCGCCCTGCGGACGGCGGGCCGCCTGGGCGCGTTGGCGCGAGTCCTCGAAGATCTGCCTGATCTGGGCCGCCTGTTCCGTCGTGAGCTTGAGCTGGGTGGTGAGCCGCTGAGTCAGGACCTCCGGCGACGGCAATCCGCCGCCCTGGCCGCCACCGCCCTGGCCTTGGGGGGCGCCCGCCGGCTCACCGCTCTCCGCCGCGACACCTGGGGGGCGGTAGCGCAGCGCCGCGTTCGGCACCTTCAGCGCCTTCGGCCGCTCGGCGGTGACGATCCTGACCGTCGCAGTCATGCCGGGAAGCAGGCGGAGTTCGGGATTGGCGGCCGAGATCACCGCGACATAGGTCACGACGTTGGAGATCACCTGGGGGCCCTTGCGGACCATCTTCACCTGGCCCTCGAAGGTCCGCCCGGTGAAGGCATCGACGGTGAAGCTGGCGCGCTGTCCGGCGGCGATCCGCCCGACATCGGCCTCGTCGACATTGGCGTAGACCTCCATGTCCTTGAGGTCCTGTGCCATCTGGAACAGGACCGGGGCCGAAAGGCTGGTCGCGACGGTCTGGCCGCGCTCGATGTTGCGTTGGATCACGACACCGTTGACCGGCGCGCGGATCACGGTGCGGTCGAGGTCGATCTGGGCCTGGGCCAGGGCCGCCTCTCGCATCCGGACGGTCGCCTCCGCGGTGGCGATGCTGGCTTCGGCCGAGGCGATCGACGCCCGCTGCGCCAGTTCCTGGGCACGGGCGGCACGAAGCGCGGCATCGCCGGCATCGGCGTCGCTGATCGCCTTCTCAGTGTCGCGCTGGGAATAGACGCCGCGGCCGGAAAGCGAGGTTTTCCGCTCCCTGTCGCGAGCCGCCTCCTGGGCCTGGACGTTGGCGCGCTGGGTGTTGGCCTCCGCGACGGCCAGCGCCGCCTTGACGTTGCCGAGCTCGGCCCGGGTCCTGGTCAAGGAGGCGCGGGCAACGTCAAGTTCGGCGCGGCTCTGCTGTACCCGGGCCTCGAAGGTCTGGGGATCGATCAGCGCGAGAGGATCGTCTTTCTTAACTTCCGTATTAAAATCAGCATACAACTCCTTGATCTGGCCGGAGAGTTGCGAGCTGACCTGGAGCGTGATCACGGCCGCGAGCGTTCCCGATGCCGAGATTGCGGCGACGATCTCGCCCTCATCGACCTTCTGCGTGCGAAAGGTCGGCAGAGATCCCTGGCCGGGGCTGGCGAAGTAAACCCCGACCGCGCCCCCCAGCAC
>CAMDFP010000027.1 GCA_945897335.1 Asaia bogorensis
CCCGGCCGCCCAGTCGGCGCCGCTTCCGCCGGCGCCGCCGCCGGCTCCACGTCCCCCGATGCAGACCGCTCGGCCTTCCGGCCCGGTCACGCGTGCCGCCGGCGGTCCCGGTCGGCCGCAACAGCCACCCCGCGGCCTGCCGGCCGGCGGAGCTGCCCCGTTGCCCGAGCGTCTGCGCATGGCCGGCCCGGTCCGCGTCGAGCGGGCCCCGCCGTCCAGGGTCGTTCTCGAGCGCAAGGGCCCCGGCCGTCCCGACGCCCCGGCCCCGGCCGCCGAAGCGAGGACTCCGACGTCGAAGGGTCGCGAGGAGACGCCGGCCACCGCCGAGGACGAGGACGCGCCGAAGAACCGCAAGCCCGGTCGCCTCGAGGCGAAGAAGCCGCCGCCGAATGCCGCGCGTGCGCGCACCGACGTCCGGCGTCGCGACGGCAACAAGCTCACCATCCAGAAGGCGCTGAACGACGACGAGCGCATGCGCTCGCTGGCCTCGGTCCGCCGCCAGCGCGAGAAGATGAAGGCGCACGAGGAAGGCGCCGACGCCCAGAAGATCGTCCGCGACGTCGTCGTGCCGGAGTCGATCACCGTCCAGGAGCTCGCCAATCGCATGGCCGAGCGCTCGGGCGACGTGATCAAGGCGCTGATGAAGATGGGCGTGATGGCGACGATCACGCAGTCGATCGACGCCGATACCGCCGAACTGGTGGTCGGCGAGTTCGGCCACAAGGTCAAGCGCGTCGCCGAAAGCGACGTCGAGATCGGGCTCAAGGGCGATGCCGACGCGGCCGAGGCGATGCAGCCGCGCCCGCCGGTCGTGACCATCATGGGCCATGTCGACCACGGCAAGACCTCGCTGCTCGACGCGCTCCGCCACACCGACGTCGCCGTCCACGAGGCCGGCGGCATCACCCAGCACATCGGTGCCTACGCGGTGACGCTGGAATCGGGCCAGAAGGTCACCTTCATCGACACGCCCGGCCACGAAGCCTTCACCCACATGCGCGCCCGCGGCGCCAACGTCACCGACATCGTAATCCTGGTGGTGGCGGCCGACGACGGCGTGATGCCGCAGACGATCGAGGCGATCAATCACGCCAAGGCGGCGAACGTGCCGATCCTGGTCGCAATCAACAAGATCGACATGCCCGGCGCCGATCCGACCCGGGTCAAGACCGACCTGCTCTCCCACGGTCTCGTCGCCGAGGACATGGGCGGCGACACCCAGGCGATCGAGGTCTCGGCCAAGACCGGCCAGGGGCTCGACAAGCTTCTGGAATCGATCCTGCTGCAGGCGGAAATCTCCGACCTCAAGTCCAATCCGGACCGTCAGGCCGAAGGCGCCATCATCGAGGCCAAGGTCGAACGCGGCCGTGGCTCGGTCGCGACCGTGCTGATCCAGCGCGGCACGCTCCGCGTCGGCGACCTGTTCGTCGCCGGCTCCGAATGGGGCCGCGTGCGCGCGCTGGTCGACGACAAGGGCCAGCAAATCGAGAGCGCCGGTCCGTCGGCGCCGGTCGAGGTGCTGGGCTTCAACGGCACACCGCAGGCAGGCGACGACTTCTCGGTCGTCGATTCGGAATCGCGTGCCCGCGACGTGACCGCGTATCGCACCTCGAAGCAGCGCGACGCCGCTGCCACCGCCGGCGCCCGCGGCTCGGTCGAGCAGATGATGGCGAAGGCCCAGGCCGGTGCTGCCAAGTCCTTCACCGTCATCTTGAAGTCGGACGTGCAGGGCTCGCTGGAAGCGATCAAGGCCTCGCTCGAGAAGCTGTCGGTCTCCGAGGCGGAGGCGCGCATCCTCCATGCCGCGGTCGGCGGCATCAACGAATCCGACGTGACGCTGGCCAAGGCGGCCGGCGCGCGCATCATCGGCTTCAACGTCCGCGCCAACCCGCAGGCGCGCGAGATGGCCAAGCGCGACGGCGTGACGATCGCCTACTACTCGATCATCTACAACGTCATCGACGACGCCCGCGCCGCCCTCTCGGGCATGCTGGCGCCGACGATCCGCGAGACGCTGATCGGCAACGCCTCGATCCGCCAGATCTTCAACATCACCAAGACCGGCAAGATCGCCGGCTGCATGGTGACCGACGGCATGGTCAAGCGCGGCGCCAAGGTGCGTCTGCTTCGCGACAACGTCGTGATCCATGAAGGCACGCTGAAGACGCTGCGCCGCTTCAAGGACGAGGTCCGCGAGGTCCGCGACGGCTTCGAGTGCGGCATGGCGTTCGAGAACTACGACAACATGCAGGTCGGCGACGTCATCGAGTGCTTCGAGGTCGAGTCGATCGCCAGGACGCTTTAGTGTCGTGGCATCGCGGAAGGAAGCCCGCCGGCCGAGCCAGCGCCCGTTAAGGGTGGGAGAGGAACTGCGCCACGCGCTGGTGCAGCTCCTGGCAGCCGACGAGATCCGCGATCCCGATCTTCAGGGCACCATGCTGACGGTGACCGAGGTCCGGATGAGCCCGGACCTGAGGAACGCTACCATCTTTTTTACGCCCCTCGGCGGCGACCGGGCGCAGGAGATCCTGAAGGCACTGAAGCGGGCCGGGCCCTTCATCCGCGGCCGCATTGCCCAGGCGATCCAGATGCGCGTTGCCCCTCAGCTCTGGTTCGAGCTCGACAAGTCCTTCGACGCCGCCGGCCGCATCGAAACCGTCCTCAAGGACCCCCTGGTCCGTCGCGACCTCGGGTGAGCCGCCGCCGGGGCCAGAAGATCGACGGCTGGGTGATCGTCGACAAGCCGATCGGTCCGACCTCGACCCAGGTGGTGGGCAAGGTCCGCCGGCTGTTCGACGCCAGCAAGGCCGGCCACGGAGGCACGCTGGATCCGCTGGCGACCGGCATCCTGCCGATCGCCCTCGGCGAGGCGACCAAGACCGTCCCCTATGTCATGGACGGGCGGAAGACCTATCGCTTCACCATCCGCTGGGGCGAGGCCCGCAATACCGACGACGCTGAGGGCGAGGTGACCGGCACCTCCGACGTGCGCCCGTCCGAATCCCAGATCAACGCGGCGCTGCCGGCCTTCATCGGTGTCATCACCCAGGTGCCGCCGGCCTTCTCGGCGATCAAGGTCCAGGGCGAGCGTGCCTACGACCTGGCCCGGGCCGGCGAGACGGTCGAACTCACCCCCCGCCAGATCCGCATCGACGGCTTTCGCTTGGCCTCCACGGATGACGCCGACCATTCGAGCTTCGATGTCGAGAGCGGGAAGGGCGCCTATATGCGGGCGCTCGCCCGCGACCTGGCCCTATCACTGGGAACGCTCGGGCATCTTTCGTCGCTCCGGCGCCTCAGGGTCGGTCCTTTCGACGAATCCCGGGCAATTTCGCTGGATTCCCTGGTGGAACTCGGTAATAGTCCCGCCGCTTTACGGCACCTCTTGCCGGTCGAGACCGCGCTGGACGACATCCCGGCACTGGCCCTGACCGGCGACGAGGCGAACCGCCTCCGCTCAGGCCAGGCCGTTCCCCTCTTCCGCAAGTCCGATCTCGATCGGCTGAAGGATCTGGAGGACGGCGATCTCGTTCTCGCCAAATCCGCCGGTACGGCGGTGGCGATCGCGAGGCTGGAGCAGGGAATGCTCGCCCCGGTCCGGGTGCTCCACCTCTAGTCTCAAAGGAGACCCCGATGTCGATTACGCTCGAGCGCAAGACTGCGCTCATCGCCGAACACCGCATCAATGCCACCGACACCGGCTCGCCCGAGGTCCAGATCGCAGTCCTGTCGGAGCGCATCAAGAACCTCACCGAGCATCTCGGCACCCACAACAAGGACCTGCATTCCCGCCGCGGGCTCCTGATGATGGTCGGTCAGCGCCGTCGCCAGCTCGACTATCTCAAGGCGAACGACACCAAGCGCTACGAGAGCATCCTCGCCAAGCTCGGACTGCGCCGCTAGCTTCCGCTGCGTCGTCGTCTTTTTGTGGTTTGATCGCGCTGGTCCTCAAGGGAGGGCCGGCGTTCTAGGTCATTTCCCAACGCGATAAGATATGGTTGACGTACATCGTCAATCCTGAGATCGAGCGCTGGTGATCCTGAGCTATCGCGACAGGCGCACAGAGGCGTTCGCGCGTGGCGGTTTCGTCCGCGAGTTCCAATGCTTTGGCGGTCAGGCCTATAAGCGGCTTGAAATCCTGGGCGCGGCGACGAGCTTAGGGGAGCTGCGAGCGCTTCCGAGCAATCGGCTCGAAGCCCTGAAGGGCGACCGCAAAGGGCAATTCAGCATCCGCATCAACGAGCAATGGCGGCTCTGCTTCGAATGGCCCAAGGCGGCCTCGGGGCCGTCGAACTCGAGATCGTCGACGATCATTGAGAGGCGACCATGGCCCGTCCGGCCATCCATCCAGGCGAGATCCTTGCCAACGAACTGGCGGAGCTCGGCGTCACGCCGACCGAGTTATCCCGGCAATTGAAGGTGCCGCCGAACCGGATCACCCAGATCATCCAAGGCAAGCGCGCGGTCGCCGGCGACACGGCGCTTCGCCTCGGCCATTGGTTCGGCACCAGCGCGCAATTCTGGCTCACTCTCCCGTCGGCCTATGACCTGCGGACTGCCGAGACGCGGATGTGTGCGGAGATCCAGCGGTTGCCGATCCGATCCAAGGTCGCTTGAGGCATTCGACGAGAGCCAGGGCGACTGTCCTCGGGCGTTGGCCTTGCCCGGTTCACTCCGCGGGCGATAACTCCGAGAATTCAAAGAATTGGCCCGTCCGAAGTACCCTGCCCCGCCTCCTCTTCATCTTCCACATCATTTGACGCACCGCAAAATCCATGTCATGAACCGGCCCGGAGTAAGGCAGAAGAGGTAAAGCGAAGGGGGCCGCGCCCCTCGGACGTGCGCTGGGGTCTTTAGGAAAGACCCGTTTGAGCGCGCGCCGCCTGACGGTGGACCCCGATGGTCCACCGCGCCCCATGGCAAGCCGCGTCTTCTCAAGACGCTGGGCGCCCCGGGCGACCAGATGACTGAAGCGGCCCCGTTGGAAGGAAAACCAAGAATATGTTCAAGCAATTCCGTAAAGAGCTCATGTGGGGCGGCCGGAAACTCGTGCTCGAGACCGGCAAGATCGCGCGCCAGGCCGACGGCGCGGTGATGGTGACCTACGGCGAGACCGTCGTGCTGGCCACCGTCGTCGGCGTCAAGACGCCGAAGCCCGGCCAGGATTTCTTCCCGCTGACCATCCACTACCAGGAGAAGACCTTCGCCGCGGGCAAGATCCCCGGCGGCTTCTTCAAGCGCGAAGGCCGCCCGACCGAGAAGGAAGTGCTGACCAGCCGCCTGATCGACCGGCCGCTGCGCCCGCTGTTCCCCCATGGGTTCCGGAACGAGGTGCAGGTGATCTGCACCGTGCTGTCCCATGACCTCGAGAACAACCCCGACATCGTCGCCATGATCGGCGCCTCGGCGGCGCTCACGCTGTCCGGCATTCCGTTCCTCGGCCCCATCGCCGCCGCCCGCGTGGGATATGTCGACGGGCAGTACGTTCTGAACACCCAGCAGCAGGGCGAAGGCGCTTCCAAGCTCGACCTCGTCGTCGCCGGCACCATCGAAGGCGTGCTGATGGTCGAGTCCGAGGCGAGCGAGCTTTCGGAAGAGATCATGCTGGGCGCCGTCATGTATGGCTTCCAGTCCTTCCAGCCTGTGATCCAGGCGATCATCGACCTGGCCGAGGTCGCGGCGAAGGAGCCGTGGACGCTTTCGGAGGAGGCGCCTGAGGTCAAGCTCGTCACCGACAAGCTGAAGAGCAACCTCTCCGCCGAGCTGGCCGAGGCCTATCTCGAGACGGTGAAGCAGGACCGCTACAAGAAGATCGACGCGATCAAGGCCAAGGGCAAGGCCCTGGTCGCCGAGAACGAGGCCGAGGCCAAGGTCTTCGGCAGCGTCTTCAAGGAGCTCGAGAGCGAGATCGTCCGCGGCAACATCCTCGCGGGCAAGCCCCGCATCGACGGCCGCGACACCAAGACCATCCGTCCGATCGTGGCCGAGGTCGGCATCCTGCCGCGCGCCCATGGTTCGGCGCTGTTCACCCGTGGCGAGACCCAGGCGCTGGTGGTGGCCACGCTCGGCACCGGCCAGGACGAGCAGATCATCGACGCGCTCGAGGGCGAGTACCGGGAGCACTTCATGCTCCACTACAACTTCCCTCCCTACTCGGTCGGCGAGGCGGGTCGCCTGGGATCTCCGGGCCGTCGTGAGATCGGCCACGGCAAGCTGGCCTGGCGCGCCGTGCATCCGCTGATGCCGGCGAAGGACAAGTTCCCCTACACCATGCGGGTGGTCTCGGAGATCACCGAGTCCAACGGCTCGTCGTCGATGGCGACGGTCTGCGGCACCTCGCTCGCCCTCATGGACGCGGGCGTGCCGCTGGGTCGCCCGGTGGCCGGCATCGCCATGGGCCTGATCAAGGAAGACTCAGGCTTCGCCGTGCTCTCCGACATCCTCGGCGACGAGGATCATCTCGGCGACATGGACTTCAAGGTCGCCGGCACCGAGGCGGGCGTGACCGCGCTGCAGATGGACATCAAGATCACGTCCATCACCGAGGAGATCATGAAGATCGCCTTGGAGCAGGCGCGTGCTGGCCGTCTCCATATCCTGGGCGAGATGTCGAAGGGGCTGAACACGGCCCGCGACAGCGTCTCCAACAACGCGCCGCGCATCACCACCATCACGGTGCCGAAGGACAAGATCCGCGAAATCATCGGCCCCGGCGGCAAGGTGATCCGCGAGATCTGCGAAGTCACCGGCGCCAAGATCGACATCGAGGACGACGGCACGGTCAAGGTCGCCGCCGTCGACCAGAACGCCGCCAAGGCGGCGCTCGACTGGATCCGCAACATCGTCGCGGAGCCGGAGGTCGGTGCGGTCTATACCGGCAAGGTGGTCAAGACCGTCGACTTCGGCGCCTTCGTCAACTTCCTCGGTGCCCGCGACGGCCTCGTCCACATCTCCGAGCTGGCCCCGCAGCGGGTCGGCAAGGTGACGGACGTGGTCAATGTCGGCGACACCGTGAAGGTGAAGTGCCTCGGCATCGACGATCGCGGCAAGGTCAAGCTGTCGATGAAGTCGGTCGATCAGGTGACCGGCGCCGACATCGGCAAGCCGGCCGACGGCGCCCAGGCCACCGGCGAGTAGGCACGGGGATCTGCGTCCCTCATCCAGAAGCGATCGACGGATGAGGGACGCTTCCCTGTTTCCGCCGCCGCTCGGGCTCACGCCCGTCGTCGGCCATCGCGGCGCCAAGATGCGCGCGCCCGAGAACACGCTTGCCGGATTCCGCGCAGCAAAGCGACTGGGTGCCGGCTGGGTCGAGCTCGACGCCAAGTTGACCCGCGACGGGATTCCCATCGTCATCCATGACGAGACGCTGGAACGCACCACCGACGGTGCCGGGCGGGTCGAATCCGCGACGCTGAAGGAGATCCGCTTCCTCGACGCGGGGCGCTGGTTCGCACCCGAATACGCGGGCGAGAAGGTACCGACGCTGGCCGAGGCGCTGCAGGTGATCGCGGCCGAGGGGCTTGGCGTCAACGTCGAGATCAAGCCCTGCCCGGGGCGCGAGCGCGAGACGGCGCTGGCTTCGATCCGCGTCATCCGCGAGACCTGGCCCGCGGGCCATCCGCTGCCGATCCTGTCCTCGTTCAAGCGCGCCTCGCTCGAGACCGCCGAGGCGATGGCGCCGGAGCTGCCGCGAGGCCTGCTGCTCGGGGAACATGTGGAGGACTGGCGCGAGGCGGCCGAGCGTCTCGCCTGCAAGGCGATCCACCCCAGGTGGTCGGCGCTGACCTCCGAATGGGTCGGGCAGATCAGGAAGGCGGGCTATGCCTGCCTCACCTGGACCGTGAACGATCCCGCCCAGGCGAAGCGGCTCGCCTCCTTCGGCGTCGACTGCATCATCACCGATGCGCCAGATCTGATCGGCCCCGCTCTCCGCTAGAGGCGACATAGCCCAGCCTCGCTTGTGCGAAGAAGGGGCGTTCGTCATCATCGACGCGCTGCCGGCAATACCTGATGGAGATCGTGTGAACGCCGATGCCGAGGTGGTGATCGGGCTCGCGCATGCGGCGGAGAACCGCGCTGATCTCGCGCTCGCCTCCTTCGATCGCGCCATCGCGCTCGATCCTCGGCATCTCGTCGCCCGCCAGGCGCGCGCGGCGGCGCTGATGCGACTCGGCTCCTACGATGCCGCCCATGCCGACTCGCGCCAGGTCCTCGCCGCCCGCCACGCCTCGCGCTGGTGGCCCGAGCGCACGCCGCGCGAGATCATGCCGGAGGGCGATGTCTTCGCCTTGACGAGCGCGGTCAAGCTTCGCCACGACCGCGAACAGATCCGCCATCTCGCCGCTGCCGGGCTTCTGCCCAAGGGCGCCGAGCGGCTCGAGCGTGCCTATGGCGACGTGCTGGCCGAGGTCGAGGGCGCCGGCAACCGCGTGCTCCGCTTGACCGACGCGCAGCGTAAGCACATCGGCGCCGGCTACAACCGCGTCGTCCACCTGGACCCCGGATCCCGTGTCGCGCCGCTCGCGGTCGCCGAGGGATGGAACCGCAAGGAGGCAAGCGAGAGCTATGCCGCACGCCGCCTCGCCGTCGTCGACGGTTTCCTGACGCCCGACGCGCTCAAGGCACTCCTGCGCTTCTGCATGGACTCGACGATATGGTTCGACGCCAGCCACGCGCAGGGCGGCCGTGGCTATATCGGTGCCGACGGGATGGACGGGCTCGCCTGCCCGCTGCTGTTCCAGATCGCCGAGGATCTGCGTCGGGCGTTGCCTCAGGTGATCGGCACCCTGCCCCTGATCAAGCTCTGGGCGTTCAAATACGATCACGGTCTGCAGGGTATCAACGCTCATGCGGACGCCGCCCGGGTGAACGTCAACTTCTGGATCACCCCGGACGAGGCCTGCCTCGACGCCTCCGCTGGCGGGATGGTCGTCCATGACGCGCATGTTCCGGCGGAGTGGGGCTTCGAGTCCTACAACGCCGACCCGGGCGGGTTGCACCGGCACATCCAGTCGGTCGGCGGCAAGGCGACGAACGTGCCCTACCGGCAGAACCGTGCCGTCATCTTCGATTCCGATCTCATCCACGCGACCGCGCCGATCCGCTTCCGTTCCGGCTATGCCAACCGCCGCATCAACGTGACCCTGCTCTACGGCCACCGGAAGTAGTCCCGGCCGGCGTCTTGCCTTTATCTGCATATGCAGCTATATGGCCCGAATGCCTACCAGGGCCCCCGCCGAGTCCGGTCTCTCGATCTGCACCTGCCTTCGCCTTCGGAAGGCGGCCCGGCGAGTCTCGCTGATCTATGACCAGCATCTTGAGCCTTTGGGGCTTACCGTGACTCAGTATGGGTTGCTGGCCCAGCTCAGCGCCTTCGACGGCATCGGCATCGGCGAGCTGGCCGACAAGCTGATCATGGATCCGACCACGCTGACGCGGAACCTGCGCCCGCTTGAGCGCGACGGCCTTGTCGTCTTCGCTGCCGATCCCCGCGACCGCCGGGCCCGCCGGCTCCATCTCACCGCCCACGGCCGGGGCGCCTTCGATGCCGCCAAGCCGGCCTGGCGCCGGGCACAGCGCCAGATCGAGACGTCCTTCGGCCCCGCCGATACCTCGGCGCTGAACGCCACCCTCGACCGCATGCTCGACCGGCTTCAGGCATGACCCGCTCGATCGGCATAGCTCCTTCGGAACCCTCTCCCGCCACAGGCGGGGGAGGGCAGGGTGGGGGCCGAGCGAAGCGAAGTCTTTCCTTGGTTTGCTCCGGTCCCTCGCTGCGCTCGGCCCCCACCCCATCCCTCCCCCGCTCATTGCGCGAGGGAGGGGGTTCGATGGATGCCTGCATATACAGACATAGGCGCTGCCGATGACGACGACCACGGCCAATCCGCTGGTGGTGGCGCCGATCCTGCCGACCCTGGTGCGCTTGAGCCTGCCGAACATGGTGGCGATGGTGGCGACCGCCCTGGTCGCGATCGCCGAGACCACCTATGTCGGGCGCCTCGGCACGCCGGCGCTGGCCGGCATGGCGCTGGTGTTCCCGATGGTGATGCTGCAGCAGATGATGTCGGCCGGGGCCATGGGCGGCGGCATCTCGTCCGCCGTCAGCCGGGCGCTCGGCGCCGGCGACGAGGCACGGGCGCGATCGCTGGCGCTGCATGCAGCCGCGATCGGTGCCGTCGCCGGTCTCGGCTTCACGATCTTCTTCATTCTGCTGGGGCCCGAGATCTACCGGCTGCTCGGCGGCCGCGGCGAGGCACTGTCCCAGGCCTTGGCCTTCTCGAACGTGGTGTTCCTGGGTGCCCCGGCGATCTGGCTCACCAACACCCTCGCCTCGGTGATCCGCGGCGGCGGCAACATGAAGGTGCCGTCGGCGACGCTGCTGTCGGTCGCCGTGCTGCAGATGATCCTCGGCGGCTGTTTCGGCCTCGGGCTTGGGCCGTTCCCTCGCTGGGGCATGGCCGGCGTCGCGCTCGGCCAGGTACTGGCCTACGGCATGGGCACGCTGTTCTTCCTCTGGCTCCTGGTCACCGGGCGCTCGCGGGTGAGGCTGTCCTTCGGCGTCCCGTTCCGCGGCGCCATGTTCGCCGACATCCTGCGCGTGGGCGCTCTCGCCTGCGTTTCGCCGCTGCAGACGGTGCTTACCATCCTGATCCTGACTCGCCTCGTCGCCCATTTCGGCACCGAGGCGCTGGCGGGCTACGGCATCGGCGCGCGCCTCGAATTCCTGCTGATCCCGATCACCTTCGCCATCGGCGTCGCCTGCGTGCCGATGGTGGGCATGGCGATCGGTGCCGGCAACGTCGACCGCGCCCGCCAGGTCGCCTGGACCGGCGGCGTGCTCTCCGCCGTCCTCATCGGCGCGGCCGGCCTGCTGGTCGCCGTGTTCCCCGATCTCTGGGCGGCGTTCTTCACCAAGGATCCTGCCGTCCTCGCCTCGGCCCGCTCCTATCTCGTGTGGTCGGGCCCCGGTTACGGCTTCTTCGGCCTCGGCCTCTGCCTCTATTTCGCCGCCCAGGGAGCCGGCAAGATGCTGGGGCCGGTGCTGGCCGGGACCGTGCGGCTGGTGGTGATCGCCATCGGCGGCTGGTGGCTGGCCACGACCGACGCGCCGCAATGGATGATGTTCGCCCTCGTCGGCGCCGCCATGGTGGTCTATGGCGCCGCCATGGCGCTGGCGGTCTACCGGACCTCCTGGGCGCCGCGGCCGCGCGGCTGACCTTTTAGAGCTTCCGCCGGATCTCGCCGAGGCCGATCACGAGGAGGCCGGCGACGAGACCCCAGAAGGCCGAGCCGATGCCGAGGAAGCCGGCGCCCGAGGTGGTGACGGCGAGCGTCAGCGCGGCGGCGATACGCTCGTCGGGCGCGGCCATCGCGGCGCCGAGCGCGCCAGCCAGCGGCGCGACCAGCGCGCAGCCGGCGACGGTGACCAAGAGCGCCGGCGGCATCGCCTGGAAGAAGCTGGTGAGCGAGGTGCCGAAGGCGGCCAGCAGCGCGAAACAGATGCCGTAGGCGATGCCGGCGAGCCAGCGCTGGGCTGGGTCGGGATGGGCATCGGGCCCGGTGCAGATCGAGGCGGTGATCGCCGCCGCGTTGGTCGCATGCGCACCGAAGGGCGCGGTCAGGATCGAGACCAGGCCGGTCACCGCCAGGATCGAGCGCGACGGCACCTGGTATCCCGCGGCGCGCAGCACGGCGAAGCCGGGCAGGTTCTGGGATGCCATGGTGACCAGGAACAACGGCAGGCCGAGGCCGATGAGGGCGGAAACCTCGAAGCTGGGTGCGGTGACAACCAGCGTCGAGAGCGCCGGGCCGCCCGGCCAGGGCGGGGCGAGACCCAGCGCATAGGCGAGGCCGATGCCGGCGACCAGGACTGCCAGCACCGCCCCGGCGCCGGTGAACAGGCGGATGACGAGGAAAAGGAGGAACAGCGGCAGCACCAGCTGCGGCAGCGTCTGGGCGCTCTCGAAGGTCGTCGAGACGAAACGGAGCAGGATGCCGGCCAGCATGGCCCCGGCGATCGAGGCGGGAATGCGCTCGATCAGCGTCCCCAGCGGCCGGATGGCGGCGGTCAGCAGCACCAGGACGCCGGCGAAGAGGAAGGCGCCGATCGCGCTCGAGAGCCCGGTCAGGCCGGGCGTGGAGGCGATCAGGACGGCGCCCGGCGTCGACCACGCGGTGACGACCGGGATGCGATGGCGGAGGCTCAAGCCGAAGCTGGCGATCGCGGTCGCGAGGCAGAGCGCCGACACCCAGGACGAGGTCTCGCCCGCGTCCGCCCCGACCGCTTGGGCGGCGGCGACGAGGATCGCCAGCGTGCCGCCGAGGCCGACCAGGGACGCGACCACGGCGGAGACGACGACCGACCAGCGCATGCCAAACTCCGGGGACCTCGAGCCGCGGCACCATAGCCGAACTCGATTGGAAAGCGTCGCGCGACGGGGACACCTCGGGCATTATCGCGGCACTCTTTCCTGCCCCCTCGGACTCGCGATGAATCTTGGTCTCTCCTGGCAATTGTCGAGCTACACCGGCTGGGGGCTGTTCGGCATCCATGCGGTGACGCGGATGATCGGCTCGGGGAAGGCGTTCCCGGTGCTGCTCTCGGACGCCAATGTCGACAGCGAGCTGATCGTCGATCCGCTGCAGCGCGCGCTGCTCATCTCCGTGCTTCGTGCCTCAGAGCCGTTCCGCCGGCAGCTCGCTCCGGGCGCCCAGCTCGACTTCGACGTCCTGGTCGCGCTCGGCGACGATCTGCAGGCGGCGGCACCCTATGCCGGCCGCGCCCGGCGCGAGATCGGCGTCGTCTTCCTCGAGAGCTCGGCCCTGAGCAAGGAGGGACGCGCCCGCGGCGAGAGCCAGGCGCGGCTGATCGCAGGATCCACCTGGGTCGCGGAGGTTCTGCGCGGCCACGGCCTCGACCGGGTGACGACCGTGCTCCAGGGCGTGGACCCGCGCCTCTTCCATCCGGCGCCGCGGCTTGGCCTGTTCCCCGGCCGCTTCGTCGTCTTCTCCGGCGGCAAGCTCGAATACCGCAAGGGCCAGGACATCGTTCTGGCGGCCTTCCGCCGCTTCCATCAGCGCCATCCCGACGCGCTGCTGGTGGCCTCCTGGCAGAACCTGTGGCCGCAGCATGCGGCCGGCATCGTCGCCGGCGGACATGTCGCCGGGCCTCCGGGCGTGGACGCGAACGGCCAGCTCGACATCGGCGGCTGGCTCGCTGCCAACGGGCTGCCGGCCGGATCCTTCCTCGACATCGGCCTCGCGCCGAACGCGCTGATGGCACCGGCGCTGAACGAGATCGATGTCGCGCTCTTCACCAATCGCTGCGAAGGCGGCACCAACCTCGTCGCCATGGAGGCGATGGCGAAGGGCGTGCCGACCATCCTCTCGGCCAATACCGGCCATCTCGACCTGATCGGCGGCGATACCTGCTTCGCGCTGACGCGCCAGCGCCCCGTGGCGGGATTGCCCGGTATCGCCACCGACGGCTGGGGCGAAAGCGACGTCGACGAGGTGGTCGAGACGCTGGAGCGCGTTTATGCCGATCGTGCGGAGGCACGCCGCCGTAGCGAGGCCGGCGCTGCATTGCTCGCCACGTTATCCTGGCCGACGCAGATCGACCGCCTGCTGGCGGAAGTCGAACGGACCTGAATCCTTCCGGAGTCCCATCCATGCGCATCACCGCCGTCGACACCGTCCAGGTCGAAGCCTGGCCGCACCTGATCTGGGTCCGGGTCCACACCGACGAAGGCCTGATCGGTCTCGGCGAGACCAGCTATCACACCGAGGCGGTGGCCGGTTACATCCACCAGGTCGCCGCGCCCTATCTCGTCGGTAAGGACCCGACGCGGATCGACCTGCATCACCGCACGCTGACCAAGAGCCTGATGGCGCTGGTGGCCTATCGCGGTTCCGCCGCCGAGATCCGCGCGATCGCGTCTCTGGACATCGCGCTCTGGGACATCCTCGGCCAGAAGGCCGGCATGCCGATCTACGCGCTGCTGGGCGGCCTCTCGCGCGACTCCATCGCCGTCTACAACACCTGCAACGCTTATCGTCCGGGCTGGAAGCGGAAGGCCGGCGATCCCGGCGAGGGCTACTGGCGCCTGCTGCCGGCGGGGAAGTCGGAGGGGCCCTACGAGGACCTGGAAGGCTTCATCAACCGCGCCGACGAGCTGGCCGAAAGCCTGCTGGCCGAAGGCATCAAGGCGATGAAGATCTATCCGTTCAACGCGGCGGCCGAGGCCTCGGGCGGACTGCACCTGTCATCGGCCGATCTGAAGACGGCGCTGGAACCGTTCCGGAAGGTCCGCGCCAAGCTTGGCGACAAGATCGACATCATGGTCGACTTCCACTCGTTGTGGAACCTGACCCAGGCCAAGCGCATCGCCCAGGCACTGGAGGAATACGAGCCCTATTGGCTTGAAGACCCGGTGAAGATGGACAATGTCGACGTGCTGCTCGACTACGCCTCGTCGACCCGCCTCACCGTCTGCGGCAGCGAGACGCTGGGCACGCGCGCGGACTTCCGCGACGTGATCGACCGCCGTGCCGTCGGCATCGTCATGTTCGACACATCCTGGGTCGGCGGCATCTCGGAGGCGCGGAAGGTCGCGGTGATGGCCGAGAACCAGCACCTGCCGGTGGCGCCGCACGACGCGACAGGGCCGGTGACACTGATCTCCGGCAACCACGTGGTGATGAACGCGCCGAACGGTCTGATCCAGGAGCTGGTGCGCTCCTACTACGCGACCTGGTATCGCGATATCGTCACCGAGATGCCGCGGCTTGAGAACGGCCTCATGTACCCGCTGACCGGCCCCGGCCTCGGCACCCAGCTTCAGCCGGATCTGCTGAAGCGGAAGGACACGAAGGTCAGGACGACGAAGGCTTGAGCCCCGCTTCGAGATGCCGGCGGTAATGGACGAGGTCGGGCGTCTCCTTCCCGCGCACCTTGGCGAGGTCGTCCCATTTCCGCACGCGCAACGCGGCATCGGCGCCGGGCTGCGAGAGGAAGGCCCGCACCTCTTCGGCGCTCATCGGTCCGCCCTGGACCTTGAGCGAGATCACCGAGGCTTCCGACAACGTGTCGAAATACCCCGCCTCCGTCGTCACCAGGCAGCGCTTGGCGGCGACGTGATTGCGGACCGGCTCGACCACCTCCGGCCTGAACCAGCGCGAGAGATATCCGGCGGCGATGTCCTCGTGCTGGCGGTCGATGCCGGCCCGGGCCGCGCCTTGCGCGTGCTTGTCGACGAGATGGCCGACGTCGTGGAGGAGGGCGGCCGCGACCAGCGCCTCGTCGGCGCCCTCGGCCTCGGCCAGTGCCGCCGATTGCAGCGCGTGGGCGAGCTGCGTCACCGGCTCGCCGCCATACATGGCGCCGGCCTTGGTCGCGTAGAGATCGAGCAGGTCGTCGACGATGGACATCGGCGCCGACGCTACTCCTGCACCATGAACTTTTTATAATCGTCGATGACGTCGGCGACCGAGGCCTCGGTGATGGTCTTGCCGTGCTCGGGCGAGGCCATCGACGGGTCGGAGCCGATGCGGCCGTCGGGGAAGGTGCGGCGATAGTCCTCGGCGTCGTAGAAGCCGCGCTTGGCCTTGCCGGTCCACTCCATCTGCGCCTTCTTGATGAACTCGGGATAGGCATATTGCGTGACCGAGACCTCGGACGCGGTGGCGTGGCTGCCGTCCTTCTCGCCGAACAGCTCGCCCACCACCTTCCGCGTGCGCTCGCCCTCCCACCAGCCGCGCAAGAGGCAGCGGATCGGCGGCTGGTTGGAGCCCCGCTGGTAGCTGGACTCGGCGTAGATCTCGGAGAAGGCGGCGGTGGTGGTGGCGATGTTGCCGCCATGGCCGTTCAGGAAATAGAAGCGCTCGAAGCCGTGGCGTCGGAGCGAGCCGACATAGTCCTGGATCACCATCATCAAGGTCGAGGGACGCAACGCGATCGAGCCGGCGAAGGCCAGGTGATGCTGCGCCATGCCGACCGAGATGGTGGGGCCGACCAGGATGTCCATCTCCTCGCCGACCTTCTTGCCGATGAACTCAGGACAGATGGCGTCGGTGCCGATGAGCCCGTTCGGCCCATGCTGCTCGGTCGAGCCGATCGGAATCAGGATGCCCGTCGACTTCTTCAAATAGGACTCGACCTCGGACCAGGTGCACATGTGCAGCAGCATGAGAGCCTCGTGGTGGGAGAGTTGCCCGGAGCTTACGGGGGTGGAGGAGGGGGGAGCAAGAAAGTCGGCGCGGCCCGCTCACCGGCGGGCCGTGCAGATGTCCCGGACATGGCCGCGGAGCCATCGATGCGCCGGATCGGCGTCCAGCCGCGGGTGCCAGAGCAGGGAGACCGTGACCGCCGGCACCGGGACCGGAAGAGGGAAGCTGTGCATGCCTGCGCGCAGGTTTCCGGTGTGCCGCTCAGGCACGTTGGCGATCAGGTCGGAAGCCCGCGCGAGCGCCAGGGCGGTCGCGAAGCCGCCGACGGTCGCGGCGATCTGCCGTTCCAGACCGAACGGCTCCAGGGCCTCGTCGATGCGCCCCTTGTCGAGGCCCTGCCGCGAGACGGAGATGTGCCGGCCGGCGGCATAGCGGGCTGGCGTGATCTTGCCCCGGCAGAACGGGTGCTCCTTCCGCACGACGCCGATGAAGCGGTCCCGGAACAGGGCCTGCGCGCGCATCTCCGGGCCGATCTCCTTGCCGACGATGCCGGTCTCGAGGTCGACCGTTCCGTCGCGAAGCGGCCCGCTCTCTCTGTCGGTCTTCTGCAGGAAGCGCAGCCGCACGCCGGGAGCCTCCTTGCCGACGCGGACGATCAGCTCGGGGCCGAAATTCTCGACGAAACCGTCCCGGGTCCGGAGCGTGAACGTCCGGACCAGGCGCGCGAGGTCGAGCCTCTCGGCGGGGCGCAGAACGGCTTTTCCCTCGTCGACGAGCCGTCCGACCGGCTCGCGGAGTTCAAGGGCCCGGGGCGTCGGAACCAGGCCGCGCCCGGCCCTGACCAGCAGCGGATCGCCGGTCGCTTGGCGCAACCGAGCCAGCGCCCGGCTCATCGCCGAGGGGCTGAGCCGCAGTCGCCGGGCCGCGCGCGCGACGCTGCCTTCCGCCAGCAGCACGTCGAGGGTGACGAGCAGGTTGAGATCGAGTGCCGGCATGGTTTGAGCATAACTGAGATGGCGTTCAACACACGAATAGAATGCAAATGATGCGTCTTCCGCCCTATGAGAGGATCAGCCACGTTTCCGGCAGGCCCGTTCTTCGCGGGCCGCAGAAGGAAACGGAGATCATGTTGAAGCCAGTCACTGCGGGAGGCCCCGAGGCGGGCGCCGGAAATTCGGATCGCGCGCCTTCGGTCCGCCGGGTCCTCGCCGCCCTCTCGCTCCCTGTGCTGCTGTCCTCGCTCGGCATCAGCATCGCCAATGTCGGCCTGCCGACCCTGGCGGAGGCGTTCGACGCCTCTTTCCAGGAGGTCCAGTGGATCGTCATCGCCTATCTTCTCGCCGTCACCACCCTGATCGTCGGCGTCGGACGGCTCGGCGACATGGTCGGACGCCGGCGCCTGCTGCTGGCAGGCATCGCCCTGTTCACGCTGGCCTCGGCGTTGAGCGGCTTCGCGCCGACGCTCGGACTGCTGATTGCCGCCCGGGCGGCGCAGGGCCTCGGCGCGGCCGTGATGATGGCCCTCGCCATGGCGCTCGTCGGCGAGACGGTTCCGAAGGCCAAGACCGGCAGCGCCATGGGGCTGCTCGGCACCATGTCCGCGATCGGCACCGCGCTCGGCCCGTCGCTCGGCGGCCTCCTGATCGCGGGGATCGGCTGGCAGGCGATCTTCCTGGTCAAGGTGCCGCTCGGCCTCCTGACCCTGTATCTCGCGCATCGCCATCTGCCGCTCGATCGCCAGGGACCGAAGACCGATAGGTCTGGCTTCGATAGTCTCGGCATGCTCCTGCTCGCCTTGACGCTCGCTGCCTATGCGCTGGCGATGACGCTCGGGCGCGGCGGCTTCGGGGCGCTCAACGGGGTGCTGCTGGCGGCCGCCGCCATCGGTGCCGCTCTCTTCGTGCGAACCGAGGCGAGGGTGGCAACGCCCCTGGTCCGACTGGCGATGCTGCGCGACCCGGTGCTGACGGCGGGTCTCGCCACGACCGCGCTCGTCTCGACGGTAATGATGACGACGCTGGTGGTTGGGCCGTTCTTCCTCTCTCATGCGCTCGGGCTGGACGCCATGCTCGTCGGACTGGTCCTGTCGGTCGGCCCGCTGGTCGCGGCGCTCTCCGGCGTGCCGGCCGGTCGCCTCGTGGATCGGTTCGGCACGCAGCGCATGACCGTCGTGGGGCTCACCGGGATCGCGGCCGGTTCCTTCATGCTGTCCGTATCGCCGGCGACGCTCGGGACACCCGGATATGTCGGTTCCCTCGTTGTCGTCACCGCGGGCTACGCGCTGTTCCAGGCGGCCAACAACACCGCCGTCATGGCGGATGTCGGGCCGGACCGGCGGGGCGTCGTCTCCGGCCTGCTCAACCTGTCGCGCAATCTCGGGCTGATCACCGGCGCTTCAGCCTTGGGCGCGGTGTTCGCATTCGTCTCGGCGACGACCGATATCGCGACCGGGATGCGGATCGCCTTTGCCGTCGCGGCGGCCTTGATCGTCGGCGCGCTCGCCATCGCGGTCGGCAGCCGGGGCCGCCGGGCGACCGCGAGCCGAGCCGGGGGTTGAGTCTGAAGAGAGGCGTGCTAGCGTTCGTCCCATGACCCAATCCCAGAACCGCCGCATCCTGCTCGCCTCGCGTCCCGTGGGCTGGCCGGAGCCCGCAAACTTCCGCCACGTGACCGAGGCGATCCCGGAGCCGGGACCGAAGGAGGTGCTGGTCCGCGCTCTCTGGCTCTCGGTCGATCCCTACATGCGGGGTCGCATGAGCGCGGCCAAGTCCTACGCCAAGCCGGTCGAGGTCGGCGAGGTGATGACCGGCGGCATGGTCGGTCAGGTGGCCAAGTCGAATCATCCGGGCTTCAAGCCGGGCGATATCGTCGAGGGCTCGATGGGATGGCAGGACTACGCCGCCGTCGACGGCGCGATCCTGCGCAAGATCGACCCCAAGCTGGCGCCGATCCAGACTGCGCTCGGCGTGCTGGGCATGCCGGGGATGACCGCCTATTTCGCGCTGCTCGAGGTCTGCCAGCCCAAGGCCGGCGACACCGTCGTGGTCTCGGGAGCGGCCGGCGCGGTCGGCCAGATCGTCGGGCAGATCGCCAAGATCAACGGCTGCCGGGTCGTCGGCATCGCCGGCGGCGACGACAAGCTGGCCTATATCCAGCGCGAGCTGGGATTCGATGCCACCATCAACTACAAGAGCTCGAACGACCTGTCGGCGGCGGTGCGGGCGGCCTGTCCCAATGGCGTCGATGTCTATTTCGACAATGTCGGCGGGCCGGTCACCGACGCGGTGTTCAACAACCTGACCTTCAAGGCCCGTATCGTCATTTGCGGACAGATCAGCCAGTACAATCTCGACAAGCCCGACCTCGGGCCGCGGAACCTCCGCTACATGCTGGTCAACCGCGCCCGCATGGAAGGATTCCTGGTCTTCGACTGGCGCGACCGCTACCCGGAGGCGATCAAGCGTATCGCCGCCTGGTTGAAGAGCGGACAGATCAAGTATTCCGAGCACGTGACCGAGGGCCTGGAGAAGACGCCGGACGCCTTCATCGCCATGCTGAAGGGCGCCAATCTCGGCAAGGCCTTGGTGAAGGTCGCCGATCCCGAATAAGGGTCAGCCGATGATCGCTCCCAAGAGCGATCGCGCGTTCCTCCTGGGCCTGAAGCGCATCGCAGCATCCGACCCGGACGTCGGGCGCGCGTTCGCGACGCATGGGCGGCCGCCGTTCCGCCGGGTCGAGCCCGGCTATGCCGCGCTGCTTCGCATCCTGATCGGCCAGCAGGTCTCGACCCAGTCCGCGGCGGCGATCTGGCGGAAGACGACCGAAGCGCTGGGGCCGGCACCGACGGCGGAGTCGGTGCTGGCGCTGGACGATGACGGGCTCCGACGCTTCGGCTTCTCCGGCCAGAAGATCGCCTATGGCCGGGCGCTCGCCCGCGAGATCGCCGAGGGTCGGCTCGACCTCGACCTCGTGCATCGCAGCCCCGACGATGAGGCGATGGCGATGCTGACGCGGATGAAGGGGATCGGCCCCTGGACGGCGCAGGTCTATCTCCTGTTCGCGCTCGGCCGCCCCGACATCTTCCCGGCCGCCGACCTGGCCTTGCTGATCGCCTATCAGCGGATCAAGAAGGCCGAGACCCGCCCCGATCCCAAACGGATGGCCGATCTCGCCGAGGCCTGGCGTCCCTGGCGCGGCGCGGTGGCGCACCTTCTGTGGCATGTCTATAAGCAGCCGCTGTGAGCCAAATCCCGACGACGACCTGGGCGCGCGCCGGCGCCATCTTCCGGCTCGCCGTGCCGGTCATGCTGACCCGGCTCGGCATATTGATGTTCGCCACCATCGACACGCTGATGCTGGGGCGCCTCTCGGCGGAGGAGCTCGCCTACTTCGCCATCAGCGTGCCGCCGCAGGTGACGGTGATCACCGTCAGCTACGGCCTCTTCTCCGGCACCCTGGTGCTGATCGCGCAGGCGCGCGGCGCCGGCCGGCTGGAGGAGATCGGGCACGTCTTCAAGATCGCGTCGGCGATGGCCGTCGGCTTGAGCATCGTCGTCGCCTACGCCCTGCTGCCGGGTGAGCGGATTCTTCTCCTGCTCGGCCAGTCGCCGGAGATCGCCGTCGGCGGCGGCCGCGCGGTCGAGACCTTCGTGATCGGGCTACCGGCGGTCCTGCTCGCCGCGGTCGCCTCGACTCTGCTGGAAGCGATGGGCCGGCCCCGCGTCGTACTGATGACGGTGGTCGGCGGCCTCGTCCTCAAATTCGGCCTCAACTGGTGGCTGCTCGAATCCGGCGGCGCGGCGGCGGCCAATCTCACGACCTCGATCGCGCGCTGGGGCATGTACCTCGCGCTGCTGGTCTACATCATGCTGACGCCGGCGATCGCACGGCTCGGGATCTACACGCGAGTCGCCGCCAAGAAGCGGATCACCGTCGACCTGCTCAAGCTGGGATTGCCGTCGGGGTTGTCCCAGGGCCTCGAGTCCTCGGCCTTCGGCGCCATGACGGTTTTCGCCGGCTGGCTAGGCGCGCATGCGCTGGGCAGCTATCAGATCGCCCTCAATCTGGTGGCGATGGCGTTCATGATGGCATTGGGGCTCGCGACCGCCACCTCGGTCCATGTCGGCATGGCCTATGGCGCCGGCAACCGGGCCGCGGCGCAATCGGCCGGCTGGATCGGCACCGCCATGATCACGTTCTACACGATCCTCATCGGCCTCTTCTTCCTTGCCTTCCACCATGACATCGCCGGCCTCTACGCCAGCGATCCGGCACTGGTTCAGGCAGCGGGCGTCGCGATCGTGATCGCCGCCTTCATCCTGCTTCCCGACGGCATCCAGGGCGTGCTGATGGGTGCGCTCCGCGGTTTCGGTGACGTCAACTGGCCGTCGGCGATGCATCTCGTCAGTTTCTGGGTGGTGACGGTGCCGATTGCGTATTACTGGGCGTTCTCCCGCGGCTGGGGAACCGACGGACTTCTCTGGGGCCTGGTCGCCGGGCTCGCCTGCGCTTCGGTTCTCCTCGGCGTGCGTTTCGCCCGGGTCTCCCGCCGGCCGTTCGCCTGACGTAAAGTCCCGGCCCGATGACCCGATCCCCGCCCAACGACGCCGCATCCGATGGCCGTCTGCTCAAGTCCGCCCTCGACAGCCTGGCGCAGGGCCTCGCCGTCTTCGATGCGGACCGCGCGCTGCAGGCCTGGAATGCCCGCTTCTTCGAGCTGCTGGATCTGCCGGACACCCTCCGCCGGCGTGGCGCTGCGCTGGCGGATCTCTTCCGCCCGCTGGTCGAGCGCGGCGATTTCGGTCCGGGCGATCCGTCTGACACCCTGGCCCGCGAGGTCGAGCGGCTGTTCCAGCCGCCTGAGCCGGTGCATTTCCACCTGGTCCCGGGCGGTCGCGTGGTCGAGCGCCTGGTGTCGCCGATGGCCGATGGCGGCTTCGTCGTCACGCTGATCGACGCGACCGCGCGCCGCCGGGCAGAGCTCCGGCTGATCGAGAGCGAGGAGCGCTACGCGCTCGCCTCGGCCGGCGCCAATGACGGGCTCTGGGACTGGAACCTGACGACCCAGCGGCTCTACGTCTCGCCGCGCTGGAAGCAGATGCTGGCGAAGTCGGAAGAGGAGATCGGCGAGGCGCCGTCGGAATGGCTCGATCGCGTGCACGCGGACGACATCGAACGGCTGTCGGCCCTGCTCGAAAGCCATTTGGCGGGATCGACGCCGCATTTCGAATGCGAGCATCGGATCCGCCGCGGCCCCGACGACTATCTCTGGGTGCTGGCGCGGGGCCTCGCCGTCCGCGACGGCCTTGGCCGCGCCACCCGCATCGCAGGCTCGCTCACCGATGTCACCGACCGCAAGTACCAGGAAGCGCAGGCTCTTCACGACGCCTTGCACGATCCGCTGACCCAGCTTTCCAACCGCGCGCTGTTCCAGGATCGCGTCTCCCAGTCCCTGGCGCGGGCGAAGCGGGTGGGCAAGGGGCGCTTCGCCGTCCTCTGCCTCGACCTCGATCGCTTCAAGCTGGTCAACGACTCGCTCGGCCATCGCCAGGGCGACGAGCTTCTGGCCGGCGTCGGCCGGCGCCTGGTGGAGATCGCGGGCTCGGGCGAGACGGTCGCGCGGCTCGGCGGCGACGAGTTCGCCATCTTGGTCGACGAGGTGGCCGGTCCGGTCGAGGCCCGCGCGCTGGCCGAACGGCTGCTCGCCGACCTCGGCAAGCCGATCGCCGTCGACGGCCGCTCGCTGGTCGTCACCGGTTCGGTCGGGCTCGCGCTCTACGATGAAATCTACGAACGTCCCGAGGACATGATGCGGGACGCCGAGCTCGCCATGTACCGGGCGAAGTCGTTGGGGAAAGCCAGGGCCGAGCTGTTCCACCCCAGCCTGCACAGCCACGCGGTCCACCTGCTCACGCTCGAGAACGACCTCCGCCACGCCATCGCCCGGAACGAGATGCAGCTGTTCTTCCAGCCGATCATCTTCCTGAAGACCGGCCGGATCGCGGGATTCGAGGCGCTGGTGCGCTGGCGCCATCCGAGGCGCGGCCTGCTCGGACCCGGCGAGTTCATCACGCTGGCCGAGGAGACCGGGCTGATCGGCCAGATCGGCGCCTGGGTGCTGGAGGAAGCCTGCCGGCGCATGCGCGGCTGGCAGAAGCGCTACCCCTCCGATCCGCAGCTGACCGTCAGCGTCAATCTCTCGATCCGCCAGTTCAACCAGATCGACCTGGTGACCGAGATCGTCGAGACCCTGGCGCGCTCAGGCTGGCGCGGCGGCCGGCTGAAGCTGGAGCTGACCGAGTCCGCCCTGATGCAGAACGCCACCCGGGCCGCCCACATCCTCAACCAGCTCAAGGCCGCCGACATCGACGTCTCGCTCGACGACTTCGGCACCGGCTATTCGTCCTTGAGCTATCTCCACGCGCTGCCCTTCGACACGCTCAAGATCGACAAGTCCTTCATCGCCGGCATGGGGCTCGAGCGTTCCAAGCTGGAGATCGTGCGCGCCATCCTGCTGCTGGCCCACAATCTGAAGATGGACGTCGTCGCCGAGGGCGTGGAGACGGTCGAGCAGCTGGCGCAGCTGCGTGCGCTCGACTGCGAATACGCGCAAGGATACCTCTTCGCTCCGCCGCTCGATGCCGAGGCGGCGGAGACCCTGCTCTCGGAGAACCGGAAGTGGTGAGGCCGGTTTAGACCGGAACGGTGACGCGGGCGCGGAGCCCGCCGGCCGGCGCCGATTCCAGGACCACGTCGCCGCCGTGGCCGCGGGCCACGTCGCGGGCGATGGTGAGGCCGAGGCCGGTGCCGCCGGTGGTGGGGTTACGCGAGCGGTCGAGGCGGAAGAACGGCCGAAAGACCTCCTCGCGGCTGACCGCCGGGATGCCGGGGCCGTCGTCGTCGACCAGGATCTCGATCGAGTCGGCAAGCCGGCGCGCGGTGACCGCGACGTTGCGGCCGTGGCGACAGGCATTGCCGACCAGGTTGGCGAGGCAGCGCTTGAAGGCGTTGGGGCGGATCGGAACGGTGAGGGCCGTGTCGGCCTCGGCGTCCAGCGTGATGGTGACGCCCTGGGTCGAGCGCCTGGCGCCGTCGACCACCTCGGCGACCAGCGATCCGAGGGCCGTCGGCGTCGGCGTCTCCGAGCCCTCGCCGCGGGCGAAGGCGAGATAACCCTCGATCATCCGCTCCATCTCGGCGATGTCGTCGGCGATACCCTTGGCGTCGGGATTGTCGCCGAGCATGGCGAGCTCGAGCTTCATGCGCGTCAACGGCGTGCGGAGGTCGTGCGAGACGCCGGCCAGCATCTCGGTCCGTTGCGTGATCTGCCGGCTCAGCCGCTCGCGCATGAGCAGGAAGGCACGGGAGGCGAGCCGCACCTCGGTTGCGCCTTCGGGCCGGAACTCAGGCACGTCGACGCCGCGTCCGAAGCTGTCGGCGGCGTGAGCCAGCTTCAGGATCGGGCGGATCTGGCGTCTGAGAAAATGGATGGCGATGCCGGCGGTGACCAGCGCGGTCCCGATCATCCACATGAGGAACAGCAGCGCGGTCGAGGAGTAGAGGCGCTTGCGGGGCGCGATCACGGTCATGACGCTATTGTCGAGCTGGATCTGGATCTCGACGTCGCGCGCCCGGGTTTCGGTGTCGACGATGAACGGCCTGCGGACGCGCTCGGCCAGCGCACCGGTCAAGAGGGTCTGGACGGCGCTGCTGGCTTCGGCCGCCTGGCTGTCGAAGGCGACGCCGGTTTCGAACGCGATCTGCAGGTCGAAGTGGCGCAGCGCTGCGATCTGCAGATCCTCGTCGTTCGGCTCGTCGCCCGGTCGCTCGCGCATCTCGACCAGGAGCGCCACCTCGCCGGCAAGCGCCGTCGCCAGCCGGCGGGACACGGTTTCCCAATGGCGGTCGTAGAACACCCAGGCCGCGACCACCTGCACGATGACCAGCGGCGTCACCATGATCAGGAGCGAGCGGCCGAAAAGGCTCAACGGCAGGAAGCGTTTGAGTTTCATCTGCTCTGTCAGTCCGTCCTGAACAGATAGCCCTTGCCCCGCACGGTTTGTAGATGGCGGGGAAATTTGGGATCGGCCTCGATCTTGCGCCTGAGCCGGGTGATCTGCACGTCGACCGTGCGGGGACCGAGATCGGCGGCGCCGTCGACCAGCTCCTGCCGGTCGATCGCCTCGTTCGGCCGCTTGGCGAAGGCACGAAGCAGGCTGACCTCGGCCTGGGCGAGCCGGACCAGCGCCTCGTCGCGCCGGAGCTCGCCGCGGGCGGCATCGAAGCGGAACGGCCCGAAGCGGAGTTCGGTCGTGCCGGGTTCCGCCGCCTTCGGCCGGCGGCGCAGGATCGAGTTCAGCCGGAGCACCAGTTCGCGCGGCTCGAAGGGCTTGGTCAGGTAGTCGTCGGCACCGCTCTCGAGGCCGGAGATGCGGTCGTCGGTCTCGCTCATCGCGGTCAGCAGCAGGATCGGCACGTCGTTGGCGCGGCGCAGCTCGCGGGTGAGCTCGACGCCCGAGGTGCCGGGCATCATCACGTCGAGCACCAGAAGGTCGAAGGCGAGCGTCGCCAGCAGGCCTCTTGCCTCCTCGGCACTGGCGGCGACGGTGACGCGAAAGCCGTTGTCGCCGAGATAGCGGCGGATGAGCTGGGCCAGGCGCTTGTCGTCGTCGACGACCAGGATGTCGGGTGTCGGGTCGGCCATCGGAGCCCGAGTATAGCAGGGCCGCTAGCCGTGAGCGTCGGCGGTCGGCCGGATGTGCTCGGCCACCGCCGTCAGGAGCGCCAGGGTTTCGATCGGCTTGGCAACGTGGCCGTCCATGCCGGCCCGGCGGCAGCGTTCGACCTCCTCGGGGGAGGAACTGGCGGTCAGCGCTACGATGGCGACGCTGCTCTTAGGGAGAGGGAGCGCGCGGATTCGGCTGGTCGCCTCGAAGCCGTCCATCACCGGCATGCTGAGGTCCATCAGGACGACGTCGTAGTCTGCCGCGGTGACGCGCTCGAGCGCGATCGAGCCGTTCCGGGCGGTGTCCACCTGATGGCCGGCGGCGCCCAGCATCGCTTCGACCAGGGTGAGGTTGGCGGCGTTGTCGTCGACCACCAGGACGCGGCCTGCGGCCGACAGGTCGGCCGACGCCTCCTCTTCCGGCTCCTCGGCGACGGTCGGGTCGAGCGGGAGCGTGACGGTGAACCAGAAGGTGCTGCCACGGCCCGGCTCGGAATCGACGCCGATCCGACCGCCCATCCGCTCGACCAGGTTCTTGCAGATGGCAAGGCCGAGCCCGGTGCCGCCGAAGCGCCGCGCGATCGAGTTGTCGACCTGGGTGAAGCGCTGAAACAGGCGGCCGAGGTCCTGCTTGGGAATGCCGATGCCGGTGTCGGCGACGGAGATGCGGATCTCCTCGCCGCCGTCGACTTGGCCCAGGCGCTCGACCGAGACGTCGATGCGGCCGCGCTCGGTGAACTTGACCGCGTTGCCGAGCAGGTTGGCGACGACCTGGCGGAGCCGATCGCGGTCGCCGATCAGATTCCGTGGCACGTCCGCGTCCACATGCGTCGCGGTGACGACGCCCTTGTCTCGTGCGCCGGCAGTGATGATGGCGACCGCGTCGGCGACGATCTCGACCGGATCGACCGGTCCTTCGCGCAGCGTCAGCCGTCCAGCCTCGATGATGGAGAGGTCGAGAATGTCGTCGAGGATCGACAGCAGCGCGCGGGCGGAGTCGCCGACGACGCGGGCATACTCCTTGAGTGTGGGATCTGGCTCGGCCTGGAACAGGAGGTCGGAGTAGCCGATGATGCCGGTCATCGGCGTTCGCACCTCGTGGCTCATGGTGGCGAGGAAATCCGACTTCGCCCGGCTCGCGGCGTCCGCGCGCTTGGTCTGGGCGGCGAGTTCCTGCCGGGTGCGTTCGTTGGCGGCGGCGAGCGCCATGACCCAGCCGGTGAAGGCGAGAATGGCGATGACCACAACCAGCGTCAGGCCGCCGGAGATGACGAGGCTGGCGAGCCAGGGTCGCAATATGGCGCTCTTCTCGAAGCTGACGGCGGCGATCAGGGGGAGGTCGGGCACCCTTCGGTAGGAAAGTATGCGAGTCGCGCGGTCGAACGGGCTCTCGGCCTGAATCGTTCCGTTTCGCTCCTCCGACATCCAGATGTTGAAGAGCGGCCCGCGGGCGGCGCTCTCGCCGATGAACTCTTCCCGTTGCTCCGAGCGGATCAGCGAGACGCCGTCATCGCGGAAGACCGTCACCGCAGCACCGACGCTGGCGTCGATGCCGGAATACGTCGCGAGGAAGTAGGCGCCGTTGACCACGCCCTCGACGACGCCGAGGAAGACGCCGTCGGGGCCGGTGACGCGCCGGGAGACGGGGAGAAGCCACGGTCCGTTTTCGGCCAGGCGGTAGGGATGGCCGATGAAGAGGCCGGCGGTCGCGGCCTTCCGGGATGCGGCGAAGGACTCCGACCTCGCCGCGCTGGCGGTCTCGGGCATAGCGGACGTATCGGTGCTGACCGTTCGCCGTCCCTCGGCGTCGATCCAGGCAAGTCCCAAGAGCATCGGACTGCCGCTCTGGATCGCCCGCAGCCGCTGGCGCGCCGCCTCGAGAGTGGAGATCCGACCGGCGAGCCGCTCGAGGAAGGACTCGGTCGATGCCAGCAGCACCCGATCGATCGCATCGAATGTGCGGGCGACATGCTCGGTGACGATCTGCGTTACGACCGCCGCCCGCCGCTCGGCCGTGGTGATCGATTCTCCATAGCGCCGGTAGAGGTCTCCGGCGGCCACGAGGGCGACGCCGAGCGCGAGGAATCCGCCGATCGAAGCGATGATGAGACTCAACCGGCGTGACGGCGTCATGCCGTGCAACCCCTATGGTCGCGGTTCCAGGCATCCACGCTAGCAGAGCGGGGCTCGGGCGTCGCGGCGCTGCCGCCGCTCATCCCGTGGCTTTCGACGTGCCGTCGAGATGTGCCAGGATCTTTCGGCGCTCGGTCTCGTCGATCAGGCCGAGCAGGACCTTGCGATACCCGGCCACGGCCTCGGCGCCGGCCTCGCGATAGGCGCGGGCGATCCGCTCGCGCTGCGTGCGGGTGAGCTGGCGCTCCAGCTCCTTGCCCTTCTCGGTCAGCTCCAGCAGCCGCTGGCGGCGGTCGCGCTTGCCCGGCCGCTGCTGGATATAAGCTTCGCGCACCAGCTGACTGAGCACCCGGGACAGGCTCTGCTTGGTGATCTTGAGGATCGCCAGCAGCTCCGAGACGGTGATGCCGGCATGGCGCCCGACGAAGTAGATGGCGCGGTGATGCGCGCGGCCGAGGCCGAGCTTCCCCAGGATGGCGTCGGGCTCTCCGGTGAAGTCGCGATAGGCATAGAACAACAGCTCGATGCCCTGTCGCAGATCCTCGTCGCGAAGAAAGATCGGATTGGCGGCGAGCTTGCCGCCGGGGGAAATTACGTCAGCCATGTTGACATATTACCATGCGTAATGTTATCGATCTTGGCATCCGAACGAAACTTTCTGACCCAATGGTGAGGATATGTCCACGGCGACGCCCACTCTCATCCCCTTCG
>CAMDFP010000028.1 GCA_945897335.1 Asaia bogorensis
CTTGCCTGAGGCTCGCGCCCGATGACGACCAGCTTCCCCCAGATGTTTTCACTCGCCGACCGAGTCGTGCTGGTGACCGGCGCCGGACGCGGCCTCGGCTTCGCGATCGCTCGTGCGGTAGCCTCGGCCGGCGCGCACGTCGTCCTTAACGGCCGCGACGCCGCGCGCACCGGAGCAGCGGCCGGGCGCATCGTCGCCGAGGGCGGCAAGGCGTCCATCGCCGTATTCGACATCGCCGACGACAAGGCGGTCGCCCGCGAGATCGCCGCCATCGGCGAGCGTCACGGCCGGCTCGACGGCCTCGTCAACAATGTCGGCGCCCGCAACCGGAAGCCGCTGTTCGAATTCAGCCTGGAGGAGGTGCGCGAGCTGATCGACACCGACCTCATCGCCGGCTTCACCCTGACGCGGGAGGCCGCCCGGGTGATGATCCCCAGGCGCAGCGGCCGGATCGTCCACATCACCTCGATCGCAGGCCCCCTCGGCCGGCCCAACGACGCGGCCTACGTAGCGGCCAAGGGCGGGCTTACTTCGCTTATGCGGGCGCTCGCGGTCGACCTCGGCCCGCACGCCATCACCGCCAACGCCATCGCGCCCGGCTTCTTCGCGACCGAGACCAACGCCGCGATGATCGCCGACAAGGCGATCCACGACAAATTCGCCCAGCGCACCGCGCTCGGGCGCTGGGGCCAGCCTGAGGAGATCGCCGGCGCCGCCGTCTTCCTCCTCTCCGACGCCGCCTCCTTCGTCACCGGCCATGTACTGACGGTGGACGGCGGCACCACGGCGATGTTCTAGGCCGGCCGCCCGAGATCGGCCGAGATCGCCGCCACCGCCTCGCGCAGCGCCGGCGGGAACGACGTCCGGATCGCCTCCTCGGTGAAGCGGACGGTGGGAAGTGTCAGGCTGAGCGAGGCGACGACCGCGTTCACCTTGTCGATGATGACCACGCCCGCTCCCTGAAGCACCGCGAGATGCGCCGACTCCGCCGAGCGCTGCGACAGCCGGTAGCGGCTGTCCGCCTTCAGCGCATAGCCCTGCGCCACCAGCGTCGAGAGGATGCGGAACAGCGTCGGTGCGGAAGGTGCGAGACGGCGCGCCAGCTCGTTCAGGCCGATCTCCTCGACTCGGCCAGCGCCTCCATGACCTCGAGCCCCTTCGCCAGCGTCGCGCTCTGGCGTGCCTTCACCCTTGACCGGACCTGGCAGGAGGCGAGGTCGCTCTCCGCGCCGGCCTTTCCGCGGACGGCGATCTCCAGATTTCCGTCGAGGACACCGGGATCGGCATGACACCGGAACAGGCCGCGGTGGCGGTGACGCCCTTCGGCCAGGTAGAAAGCCATCTCTGCCGGCGCTACGAGGGTGCGGGACTCGGTCTGCCGCCGGCCAAACGCTTCACCGAGTTCCACGGCGGCCGGCTCCATATCGACAGCACGCCCGACACCGGTACGAAGGTCACCATCACCCTCCCGGCATCGAGCCTGCGCCGTGTCCCGGTGCTGGCGAAGACCGGCTGACCTCTCCGCTCTTGAGATCGAGGTGTCGCGGAGCCTAGCCTTGGGCCGAAAGCCGGAGGCGCCCGATGCCCGATATCCCCAACCAACCCTACGAGGTCGCGATCGAGCGCGACCACATGGTGGCGCTCCGCGACGGCGTGCGGCTGGCGACGGACATCCACCGCCCCGCCCGTGACGGCCACGCGGTCGAGGGTCGTTTCCCAGTGATCCTGGAGCGGACGCCCTATGGCAAGTCGGCGGTCACGCGCTCGGAGTCGCGGGCCGAGATCGCCGCCCGCTTCGTCCAGTACGGCTATGTCGTCATCTACCAGGATTGCCGCGGACGGCACGCCTCCGAAGGCGCGTTCGTGAAGTACCTTTCCGATGCCGAGGACGGCGTCGACACCCTCGCCTGGATCCTCGCCCAGCCCTGGTGCGACGGCCACATCGGCACCATGGGGCTCTCTTATGCCGCGCACACGCAGATGGCGCTGGCCTCGCTCGGGCCGAAGGGCCTCTCGACCATGGTCGTCGACTGCGGCGGATTCTCGAACGCCTATGCCAGCGCTATCCGCAACGGCGGGGCCTTCGAGATGCGGCAGGTGACCTGGGCCTATAACCAGGCGAAGGAAAGCCCACCTGCAATGGCCGATCCCGTGATCCGCGCCGCGCTCGAGGCAGAAGACCTCAAGGCATGGTTCGGGAGCTTCCCCTGGAAGCCCGGCCACTCGCCGGTCCGGCATGTGCCGGACTACGAAGCCTATCTGTTCGACCTGTGGAGCCACGGCACCTTCGACGACGACTGGAAGAAGCCCGGCATCTATGCCGCCGGCTACTACGATCGCGTGCCGGACATCCCGCAGATCCATATGTCGAGCTGGTACGACCCCTACGTGCGCACCGCGACCGAGAACTTCCTCGGCCTCAGGACGAAAGAGAAGAAGGCGCCGGTCCGCCTGATCATGGGACCTTGGCTGCATGGCGATCGCACGTCGAGTTTCTCCGGCGACGTCGACTTCGGGCCGAAGGCGCCCCTCGACGGCAATCTCGCCGCCGACTGGACGGCGTTCCGGAGGCGCTGGTTCGACCGCTGGATGAAGGATTTGCGCAACGGCGTCGACGGCGAGCCGGCGGTCCGCCTGTTCCTGATGGGCGGCGGCTCCGGACGGCGCATCACTTCCGGCCGCCTCGATCACGGCGGCCATTGGATCGTGGCCTCGAAATGGCCACTGCCGAAGACCCGCTTCACCCCCTACTACCTGCAAGGCGACGGAGGCCTCGCACCGGCCAAGCCGAAGAAGGGCGCGGCGCCGCTCTCCTATGACTTCGATCCGGCGAAGCCGTGCCCTACCATCGGCGGCGCCAACAGCTCGGGCCAGCCGATCTTCGAAGGCGGCGCCTTCGACCAGCGCGAGGACCCGCGCTTTTTCGGGATCCAGAACCCGGACCTGCCGCTCGCCGCCCGCTCCGACGTGCTGGTGTTCCAGACCGAGCCGCTGGCCGAGGATGTGGCGCTGATCGGCCCGATCACGGTCAAGCTGTGGATCTCTTCATCCTGCATCGATACCGACTTCACCGCGAAGCTGATCGACGTGCACCCGCCGACTGCGGACGATCCTCGCGGATTCGCCATGAACCTGACCGACGGCATCATCCGCTGCCGTTATCGGAAGTCCTGGACCAAGCCGACGACGATGACGCCCGGCCACGCCTATGAGGTCACGATCGAGCCCTTCGCCACCGCCAACCTATTCAAGACGGGGCATCGAATCCGCCTCGACATCTCGTCGAGCAACTTCCCGCGCTTCGATGTCAATCCCAACACCGGCGAACCCGAGGGGATGGCGCGTCGCAGATTGATCGCGACGAATACGGTGCACGTCGATCGCGACCGCCCCTCTTTCGTGGTGCTGCCGGTCGTGCCGGTAGCCTCGCTCCAACCGATCACCTGAGGAGCGCGCCGTCGACGCGTATCACGCGGCGGGCTTCAGCGACGTCGTCGGCGACTCCGCGAGGTCGCCCAGGTATCGCCCTTTAAGCGCCGTCTGCAGGGCATCGGACAACTGCGTGAAGGAGAACGGCTTGCGGAGCAGGGTCCCGCCCGTGCGGACAACCTCGGCGAGGGCCGCCGTATCGGCGGAGTATCCTGAGATGAAGATGATCGGCAGGTGCGGCCACTTCTCGTGCGTGGCAGTAGCGAGCTGAATCCCGCTCATGCCCTTCGGCATGATGACGTCGGTAATCATCAAATCGATCTGCGGATCTTGGTCGAGTTCCGCCAGCGCCTCGTGACCATCTGACGCACGAACCGGCGCGAACCCCAGCTCTTCGAGCATGTCCACGACCACGGCCCGGACCATCTCGCTGTCGTCGACCACGAGAACAGTCCGTCCCTTGCCGATCACTTCGGGAGGGCGAGCCCGCGCCTGCGCCAGGAGAGCGCGGTCGTCGATAGGCTCCGGCAGGTACAAGCGGATGGTGGTGCCCTGCCCACCCTCGCTGTGAATCGTGACATGGCCCCCCGACTGTTTCACGAAGCCATAGACCATGCTGAGCCCAAGCCCGCTGCCCTTGCCGACCTCCTTCGTCGTGAAGAAGGGGTCGAAGGCGCGGGCTTTCACGTCGTCCGTCATTCCCGTGCCGGTGTCCGTAACCGCGATGACCTTGTAGACACCGGGCGCAACATCGCCGTGGCCACGCGCATCACCGTAGGACAAGACGACCTTGCTTGTCGCGATCGAGAGCGTACCGCCGTCCGGCATCGCATCCCGGGCATTGACGCCGAGATTGAGCAGGGCATTTTCAAGCTGTCCCGGATCTACCGTCGCGTACAGGGGCTCAGTCTCCAGGTTCGCCTCGATCAGAACCGTGGCACCCAGGGTTCGCTTCAGCATCTTGATGACGTCGTCCGCCAGGACATTGATGTCCACACGCTGCGGCAACAGGGTCTGCCGGCGAGAGAACGCCAGAAGCCGGCGCGTGAGATCACCACCGAGCTCGGCAGCCTTCTGCGCATTCTCCAACAGGGGCGACGCACGATGATCGGGCCCGACCCTCTTTTTGGCCAGTTCCACGTTTCCCAGGATGACGGCCAGGAGATTGTTGAAGTCATGCGCGATACCGCCGGTCAGCTGTCCGACGGCTTCCATCTTCTGCGCCTGCTGCAGCTCGTCCTCGATCGCCTTGCGTTCGATGGCATAGCGGAGAGACCGTAGGAGCCCGCGCGCATCGATCTGACCCTTGGTCAGATAGTCCTGCGCCCCTTCGTGGAGTGTCTGAGCGGCCAGCGCCTCGTCATCGAGACCTGTCAGCACCACCAGCGGGACGCGCGGTGCAGCCGCCCGGGTCCGGCGCACGGCGTCGAGTCCCTGCGCATCGGGTAGCCCTAGGTCGAGCAGGATGATGTCGACCGCATGAGCGTCCAGGTAGGACTCCGCCTGGTCGAGGCGCTCCACATGGACCAGCTCGATGTGATGCGCGCCCTGCTCTTTCAGCATCTCGCGGAGGAGACGTGCATCTCCGGGGCTGTCCTCGACCACGAGCAGCACCCCGATCACACCCTTGCTCATTCTTTCCGCCCCTGCTGCGGCAACTTCACCTTGGTCAGCCAGAAGTCGTTGATGCTCTTGACCAGGTTCTCGAATTCCTCCAGCTGCACCGGCTTGACCAGGTAGCAGTTCGCCTGAAGCTCATAGCTCTTCAGGATGTCGCCCTCCGCCTCGGACGTCGTCAGGATGCAGGTAGGGATGGTCTTCAGGTGCGCGTCATCCTTGATGAGCGCGAGCACCTCGCGGCCGTCCATCTTGGGCAGGTTGAGATCCAGGAGAATGAAGTCCGGGCGCGGCGCGGAGATATGGAGGCCCTCCCGCCGCAGAAACGTCATCGCATCGACGCCATCCGTCACTACATGAAGATGGATGGATCCATTGGCTTCGCGGAAGGCTTCCTGCGTCAACCGGACGTCGCCGGGACTGTCTTCGACCAGCAGGACCTCGATAGGCCTGCCCTCTACGCCGATAGCGATCATGCTGTCCTCTCAGTTCCTGGCAGGGCGAAGCGGAAGGTCGAGCCCAGACCGGGCTCCGACTCGACAGAGATGTTTCCGCCATGCCGCTCGACGATTTTCTTGCAGATCGCCAATCCAATTCCGGTGCCGGCGAACTCGTCGCGTTTGTGCAGACGCTGGAACATCCCGAAGATCCTGGTGAAGTACTTGGGGTCGATGCCCAGGCCGTTGTCTTTCACGGCGAAGTTCCATCTCCTCGCCTCGTCTCTGGCGGCGGAGACGTGCACTTTAGGAACCCCCGAACCCTGGTACTTGATGGCGTTGCCGATGAGGTTCTGAAACAGCTGAACCAGCTGCACCTCGTCGGCCATGACCGCCGGCAGGGGATCATGGGTGACCTCGGCTCCACCTTCCAGAATGGCGCCGCGCAGGTTGATGAGCGCTTGCCCGAACGCGGCTTCGCTGGAGGTTTCGAGTAGGTCCCGGCCCTTCGTTCCGACCCGCGAATAGGCCAGCAGATCCTGGATCAGCCGCTGCATCCGATTGGCGCCGTCGACCGCGAATTCGATGAAGTCGTCGGCGTCGGAGTCCAGCTTCCCCTTGTAGCGCCGGGAGAGAAGCTGCGTATAGCTGGCGACCATCCGCAACGGCTCCTGCAGATCGTGCGAGGCGATATACGCGAACTGGCCCAGTTCCTCGTTCGAACGCTTCAGCTCCTCGACCTTCTGCAGCAGATACGCTTCAGCGGACTTGCGCTCGGTGATGTCGCGGATTGCTGCCGTCACCAGGATTCCGTCGGCGCTAGCCAGAGGGTTCAGCATGATCTCGATCGGAAACTCGCTCCCGTCCTTCCGCTGCGCGGTCAGCTCGATCCCGGTGCCGATCCGCTGCGCCAGCGCGTCTTCCGCGGAGCGAAGGCCGTCGGCAATCAGCCGCTCGGCAAAGCCCTCTGGAATGATGATGGTGACCTGCTGGCCGATGAACTCGTCGCGGCGATAGCCGAACTGCCTCTCCGCCTGGAGGTTGACGAGGACGATCCGTCCCTCCTGGTTCACCACCACCATGGCATCCGGAGCCGCCTCCAACAGCCCGCGGTACTGACCTTCACTGTCCCGGAGCGCCGCTTCCGCGCGTCCGCGCCTTACGCCGTCACGCTGGACGCTCCAGGCCGCGGCAGCCGTTATCAGCAGGCCAAGGAGGGTCCCGAAGATCAAAATAGCCTTGGTCTGGCTCTCGTGCTGAGTCGCGTCCGCACCGCGTATCGTCAGCACTTTCAGTTCTTCGTCCCGCAACCGGCCAATGATCGCTCGAAGACTTGCCGTGATCTGCTGGCCCTGTCCGCTTCGAACGGTGTCGACCGCCGCCTCCAGCCCCCCGGTCCGTCGCAGATCGGCTGCCCGTTCCGCGAATCGGATTCTCTGAGCGATGAGGTCTTCGAGCGCCGGAAGCCAGCGCTGCTGCTCGGGATTGCCCTCCGTCTGGCTGCGAACCGCGGCCACGTGCTGCTCGGCGCTCAGTTTGCTCGCACGGTAGGCCTCGAGATATGAATCGTCTCCCGTCAGCATGAATCCGCGGACACTCCATTCGATCTCCGTCACCGCGACGAGCACCTGCTCGATGTTCTCCAGAACCTCCTGGGTTTGCCGCACCAATCGGTCGCTTGCGGCGGACTCCAGGATGCTGCGATAGGCGAACGCCCCCACGGCGAGCAGGATCGCGATGGCAACCGCGTACGCGAGCAGCACCTTGGTGCCTCCAAGAGACCCGGTCTTCGCCGCGCCAGCCGCGGGTCGAAGGCCGGCCAAGCGCTGATCAGCGAGGCCGACTGGTGTCACATCGCCCATCGTCCGCCTACGCACTCATCGTGACGGTCGCCAAGGGAGGAGAGCGGACGGACATCACGCTGTTTCCTTCCGGAGGCTCGATTGACTCGGCCGCTCGACGTAGCGGCAACGTACGCCCGCCGTCCCGCTGCCAAGGCACGGGAAAAGCTCGGGATGTCCGATTTCCGTCCATACCGGAGCGGTACCCAACGCTCTCGGTCGAACGACCGCGCGTAATCATTGCAGACACCAAGAGGTTCAATCGGAGCCTAGCCGATGGCGAAACGGCAGGGGTAGGCTCGGAAACTACTCAGACACCCACGCCGGTGGGTATCCAGGTTGCCCGTCGCCCCCGCTTAGGCGGCGGGCTGCAGCCACCTCGCCGGCGAATCCGCCAGCTCGACCCGGTCCCGGCCATTGGCCTTGGCGCGGTAGAGCGCGGCGTCGGCGCGGCCGACGATCGCGGCAAGGTCAATGTCGCCCTCGAGATAGGGAGCGACGCCGACCGAGATGGTAACGGTGATTCCTTCCCCCACTTCCAGAACCACCGGGGTCTCGGCGACGGCCTTCCTGAGACGCTCACCGAGCGCACGGCCTCCGTCTGCGGCGGTTTCCGGCGTCATCACCAGGAACTCCTCGCCGCCCCAGCGGCCGATCAGGTCGGAGGCACGGATCAGCGATCGGCAGCGGCGCGCGACCTCGCGCAGCACGACGTCGCCGGCGGCGTGACCATAGGTGTCGTTGACCCGCTTGAAGTGGTCGATGTCGAACAACAGCACGGAGAACGGCCGACCGTAGCGCGACGCACGGAACAGCTCGGTCTCGGCCAGCTGCTCGACATGGGATCGCGTCGCGACCTCGGTCAGCCGGTCGCGGTTCGCTCCCTCGCGAAGTTCCTTCTCCCGCGCCTTCTGCAGGCCGATGTCACGGATGACCAGGGTGAAGGCCGGGTTGCCGGGCTGCTCGACGCGACCGCTGGTCACCTCGATCGGGAAGAAGGCGCCGCCAGGCCGCCGGCCGACCAGCTCGATCGTGGCTGAAGGTGCCGCTCCGTTGCCGGGCAGCAGGTTTCCCCGGAGATAGTCGAGAAAGCCCCGGCTCTGCCGGTCGGCCATCAGGTTCAGACAATCGGTGCCGATCAGGCACACGACAGGGATCTGGAACAGGGTCTCGGCCGAGTGGTTGGCACAGGCGATGATCCCCCGGTGGTCGACCAGAAGGACGGCATCGCGGAAGGAGTCGAGGACGGCCCCGAGGCCGGTATCGGCGACGGCAGGCATGTTCCGGAGATCGGCGATTCGGTCGATGGAGCTGGGATGCATAGGCGGCGATCCTTCTAACGACTCGCACTCTCCCCCCAACCCATTAACATCCGGTTAGCGTCCTCGAGTCTGTGACGGCCGTTACATTGTGCCGGGGGCCGGCCCCGGCCTATCATCCGGCCATGACTGCCGCGCCCAAGCCCCCCGCCGCCTTCCGCCCCTCGCCGGCCACCGGAACGCCCCCGGCCGCTCCCGCCGCACCGTCCTTTCCGACCACCCGCATGCGCCGGGTCCGGATGCAGGGCTGGACCCGCCGGCTGGTCGCCGAGAACCGCCTCTCGGTCGACGACCTGATCTGGCCCGTGTTCATCCAGGAAGGCACCGGCCTCGCGACCGACATCGCCGCCATGCCGGGGGTGAAGCGCCACTCGATCGACCGGCTGGTCGAGGCCGTCGGCGCCGCCGGCGAGTTGGGTATCCCGGCCATCGCCCTCTTCCCCTACACCGACCCCGACCGCAAGGACGCGGACGGCACCTACGCGACCGATCCCGGCAACCTGATGTGCCGGGCGGTGCGGGCGCTGAAGAAGGACTGCCCGACGATCGGCGTCATCTGCGACGTCGCCCTCGACCCCTACACCAGCCACGGCCATGACGGGCTGCTGCGCGACGGCAAGATCGTCAACGACCTCTCCGTCGACGTGCTGGTGCGCCAGGCGCTGGCACTGGCCGAGGCGGGCTGCGACGTCATCGCGCCCTCCGACATGATGGACGGGCGGGTCGGCGCCATCCGCCACGCGCTCGACGCCCGCGGCATGACCGACGTGATGATCATGGCCTATGCGGCCAAATACGCATCCGGCTTCTATGGCCCGTTCCGCGACGCCATCGGATCCAAGGGCAATCTCGGTGGCGCCAGCAAGTCGACCTACCAGATGGACCCCGCCAACGGCGAGGAGGCGGTGCGCGAGGTCGCGCTCGATCTCGCCGAGGGCGCCGACATGGTCATGGTGAAGCCGGGCATGCCGTATCTGGACATCGTGCGCCGGGTGAAGGACGCCTTCCACGTGCCGACCTTCGCCTACCAGGTCTCAGGCGAGTTCAGCATGATCCGCGCCGCCGCCGAACGCGGCTGGCTGGACGGCCCGCGGGTGATGATGGAGTCTCTGCTCGGCTTCAAGCGCGCCGGTGCCGACGGTGTCCTGAGCTACTTCGCCGTCGAGGCGGCGGAGAAGCTCAAGGCCGGCTGAAAAACGGAACGATCGCCCGGTCGTGCCAGGCGACGTCCGAACCGGCACCGTGGAAGCCGACATGGCCGCCGGCCGCGAAGAGCGGCGTCAGCGCCGGATTGGCGGCCCAATCGACCCGCTCGTAGGCCGGCATTGGAATCCACGGGTCGTTGGTCGCCTGGACGACGAGGGTCGGGACCTCGATGCGCATCAGGAATTGTTCGGCCGAGCAGCGGGCGTAGTAGTCGGCGCCTGAGGCGAATCCGTTGCGAGGCGCCACATAGCCGTCATCGAACTCGATGACCGTCCGGGCCGAGGAGACCGCCTGCCGTTCGCTCCCGGAGATGTTTCCGGCAAAGGCCTCGCTCCGCATCTTCGCCAGCAGCCAGGATTGGTAGAGCCGGTTTCGCGGCGCGACCAGGCGGGTCGCTGCTGCGGCCAGGTCGATCGGCGCCGAGATCGCCGCCGCCGCCCGCACCGGCGGGGCCGCCCCCTCGCCCAGGAACTTCAGCAGCATGTTGGCGCCGAGCGAGTAGCCGACCAGCACGATACCGACGCCGGTGAGATCCGCCGGGAGTGCCGCCAGCGCCAGGCGCAGATCCTCGGAGCGGCCGGCGTGATACTGGCCGCGGCAGCGCGGCTGCGAAGGCCCGGCGCCCCGGAGGTTCAGACGGAGGACAGGAAACCCGGATGCCAGAAGCTGCGCAGCCGTCGCCTGAACGTAGAGCGACTCCTCGGTACCGGCGAGGCCATGGATCAGCACGGCGAGCGGCCGGTCCGCCCCCGTGCGGTGCAGCCTTGCCGCCAGCGCATCGCCGTCACCTAAATCGAGCCATAGCCGCTCGCCCGCGGGCAGAGAATGGCGCGGCCTTGCGATCTGGTTGCGGATGGTCTGGAGGTCGCCGCCGATCCAGGGCGGCCGCGGCCGGAACGGCTCGATCATAGACGCCGGGGCGCTTCGATCTCTCCGCTCTCGGCCTCGTCCTCGTCGCCGGCCGTGATGTAGTCGCGGACCAGGGCGATCTGGTCTTCGCTCATCAGCGCCGGGGCGTGACCGACTCCCTTGATCTCCACGACCTCGGCCCGGGGGCCGGTCTTCGCCATACGCTCGGCCGTCGCCCTCGACAGCAGCTTGCTTCGCTCGCCCCGCAGCAGCAGCACCGGGCACTCGATCTGCTCCCACACCGGCCAGGTCGACGGCGGCGGCTTGGTGACCGACTTGAACGGCAGCCCGATTGCCGGATCATAGTGGAGCCCGTAGCCGCCCTCGGGATGGCGCAGCACGCTGTGCGAAGTCATGTCGCTCCACTGAGCGTCGGTGAGCGCCCCAAAATCGGCGTGCACCGTCTTCAGGTATTCGGCGACCTCACCCAGGCGCTTGAACCGGGGATCCTGGCCGACATAGCTCGAGATCGCCGAGATCCCCTCGAACTCAAGCTGCGGGCCGATGTCGTTGAGGATGAGCCGGCGGATCAGTTCCGGGCGCTCGGCCGCGAGCTTCATGCCGATCAGGCCGCCGAGCGAGGTGCCGACCCAGTCGATGCCCTCGTATCCCAGGTGGTTGAGCAGGCCCGACATGTGGGCGACATAGGTGTCGAGGGTGTACAGCGACTTGTCGGTGAGCCAGCCCGAACGGCCACGGCCGACCAGGTCCGGGCAGGTGATGCGCCTGACCTTCGACAGCCCCTTCGCCAATTCGTCGAAGTCGCGGCCCTGACGCGTCAGGCCATGGACGCAAACCACCCGCTTCGGGTGCATTCGCGGGCCCCAATCGTAGTAGTTGAGGCGGACCGTCTCGCCCGGTCCGAAGGCAGCCCAGCTTCCGTCGATCATAAGGTGCGAGGCTACATGGAGTCGGCGGAGGCCGTCCACTCTCCGACCGGCTCGAGGGAAGCGCCCCCTTGAGACCATCGATCCCTTCGGATAGTGTCCGGCCGCCTGCGTCTAACGGGCATTGCTATTTCACCTGCACCATTCTTAAGACGGACATTCAGAATGCTATTTTATTCCCAGGAGCGCATCGCGCTCTTCATCGACGGCGCGAATCTGTACTCTGCCGCCCGCGGCCTCGGATTCGACATCGACTATCGGAAGCTGCTGGACCTCTTCGCCAACAAGGGCCGTCTGATCCGCGCCTTCTATTACACGGCGCTGCTGGAGGATCAGGAGTACTCGCCGCTCCGCCCCCTGGTCGACTGGCTCGACTACAACGGCTACACGGTGGTGACCAAGCCGGCCAAGGAGTTCACCGACGCCCAGGGGCGCCGGCGCTTCAAGGGCAACATGGACATCGAGCTCGCCATCGACATGTTGGAGCTCGCCACGGCAGCCGACCACATCGTGCTCTTCTCAGGCGACGGCGACTTCCGCCGCCTGGTCGAGGCGACCCAGCGCCGTGGCGTCCGGGTCACCGTCGTCTCCACCATCCGCTCGCAGCCGCCGATGGTGGCCGACGAGCTCCGCCGGCAGGCCGACAACTTCGTCGATCTCTCCGACCTGGCGCCGCAGATTCAGCGCGCGCACCGTGAAGGGGCACCCGCACGCGAGCCGCGGGCTCCGAGGGCGCATGATTCCCTGCCGCCGACCGACGAGGAGTCGCCGGGATTCGGCGGACGGGCTCCCGGCTTCCTGAATGCCGAGCGCTGAGCAGCCGGGGCGCGACTGTCCCCTCTGCCCGCGCCTCAAGGCCTTCCGCGATGACAATCGGGTCAAGTACCCGGGCTTCTTCAACGCTCCGGTTCCCTCGTTCGGCGACACCGGAGCGAGGCTCCTCGTGGTAGGTCTGGCACCCGGCCTGAAGGGCGCCAACCAGACCGGCCGGCCCTTCACCGGCGACTACGCCGGCGATCTCCTCTACGCGACGCTCTCCCGGCACGGCCTCACCCGCGGCGCCTATGCCGCCCGAGCCGATGACGGGCTGGAGCTGGTCGGCTGCCGCATCACTAACGCGGTCCGTTGCGTGCCGCCGGCGAACAAGCCGCTGCCGATCGAGGAGGCCACCTGTCGGCGGTTCTTCGTGAGCGAGATTGGGTCCCTGGCCCAACTCGAGACGATCCTCGCGCTCGGTGTCGTCGCCCATAACCAGGTTTTGAGAACTCTCAGTTTACGGCTCGCCGCATATCCGTTCAGACACGGCACCCTCCACGCGCTGCCGAACGGCCTGACGCTCGCCGACAGCTACCACTGCTCGCGCTACAACACGAACACGGGGGTTCTGACCGAGGCGATGTTCGACGAAGTCGTCGGCCGGATCGCGAAGAGTCTCAGCCCTTGTCCCGCATGAGCCGGCTCTTCTCGCGCTCCCAGTCCTTCTTCTTCTCGGTCTCGCGCTTGTCGCCCTTCTTCTTGCCCTTGGCGAGGCCGAGCTGGACCTTGGCGATGCCGCGTTCGTTGAAGTAGATCGACAGCGGCACCAGGGTCACGCCGTCGCGGCGGACGGCGCCCAGAAGCTTGTCCAGCTCGCGCCGGCGCACCAGCAGCTTCCGGGGGCGCTTCGGCTCGTGGTTGAACTGGTTTGCCGACTTGTACTCAGGCACATAGGCGTTGATCAGGAACAGCTCGCCGTTCTGCTCGCCGGCATAGGCTTCGGCGATCGAGGCGGAGCCCTGCCGCAGGCTCTTGACCTCGGTGCCTGAGAGCATCAGACCCGCTTCCAGCGTGCTCAGGATGAAATAGTCGTGACGGGCGCGCCGGTTCTGTGCGGCGACCCGATCCGGCAGCGGCGCCGCCATGAAGAGTGTCCTAGTTGATGAGGCCGGCGCCGCGCATGGCTGCCGACACCCGCTCCCGGGTCGCCTCGGTGATCGGGGCGAGCGGAAGGCGGCAGTCCGACCGGCACTTGGCCAGTAGCGAGCCCGCGAACTTGACCGGTGCCGGGCTGGTCTCGACGAACAGCGCCTCGTGCAGCGGCATCAGCCGCTCATTGATCGCCTGAGCCTTGGCGACGTCGCCCTTGGCCCATGCCTCATGCATGTCGGCGAGTTGGCGCGGCGCCACGTTGGCAGTGACCGAAATACAGCCGTCGCCGCCCTGGGCGAGGAAGGCCAGCGCCGTCCCGTCCTCGCCGGAGAGCTGGGCGAACTTGTCGCCGCAGGCGCGCTTGGTCTTGAACGGCCGCCCGAGGTCGTTGGTGGCATCCTTGACGCCGACGATGTTCGGCAGCTTCGCCAGCCGCCCCATCGTCTCCGGCGTCATGTCGATCACCGAACGCCCCGGGATATTGTAGATGATAATCGGCAGATCCACCGCATCGTGGATTGCCTTGTAGTGGAGGAAGAGGCCTTCCTGGGTCGGCTTGTTGTAGTACGGCGTTACCACCAGGGCGGCATCGGCTCCGGCTTCCTTGGCGTGTCGGGTCAGGTTGATCGCCTCGGCGGTCGAGTTGGAACCGGTGCCGGCGATGACCGGTCGCTTGCCCCTGGACACCTCGATGCACATCTCGACGACTCGCTTGTGCTCGTCGTGAGACAGCGTCGGAGATTCGCCTGTGGTGCCGCAGGGGATGAGCCCATGAGTACCGTGTTCGATCTGCCAGGCCACGAAGGACTGGAAGGCCTTCTCGTCGACCTTGCCCGCGGCCGTGAACGGCGTGAGCAGCGCGACGAGCGAACCCTTGAACATGACGATCTCCTTGAGGAGCACCCGGGAGGGGCGATATTCGGACGATAGTTGGCCGGGCGGCGGCCGGCAAGGTTGTTGGCCGCGCCCACCACCATTAGAATGGCGGTCGTCCGGGATCCAAGGCCCGGAAGCATTCAGGGACAAAGGAATGATGGCGTCAGGAAAGAAGCCGGTGGGGGCCGGAACGGTGATCGCTTGCGCGGTCGCCCTGGTCATTGCCGCCTTGCCGGTTCCTGCCGTCTCGGCCGGGATCCCGGTGGACGAGCTGCGCTCCGCCAAGGCGGCACTCCAGGCAGCCGACTCCGGCGACTACAACCGCGCCCAAGCCATGGCCGGCCGCGATGCAGCCGTGGTCAAGCTGATCCGCTGGATGGAGCTGAGGAAGGCCGCTTCCCGCGCCAGCTTCGCCGACATCGTTCAATTCATGGCACAGAACCCGGACTGGCCGGGCAAGCACGCACTCCGCCTCAGGGCCGAGGAAGTGATGCCGTCCGACATGCCGGACGCCGACGTCATCGCCTGGTTCCAGAAGAACCCGCCGCTCGGCGCCGGCCGGCTCCGCCTCGCCGAGGCCTATTCGCGAACCGGCCAGACGGCCAAGGCCGCTGAGCTGATTCGTCATTCCTGGGCTGCCGGCGACTTCGACGTCGCCCAGGAGAAGGCGTTCCTGCTGCGCTACGGCGACACCATCCGTGCCCAGGACCATTGGACCCGGCTCGACCGGATGCTCTGGGACGGCAAGGCCGGTGCCCCGCTCCAGCGCATGCTGGCCAGGATGGATCCGGGCCGGAAGGCACTGGCCGAAGCGCGGATTCGCCTGAAGGGCGGCGCCGGCGGAACCGAGGCGGCCATTCGCAACGTGCCCGCCAACCTGCAGAACGATCCGGGCTTCCTCTTCGAGCGGACGAAATGGCGCCGGATCCGCAATCAGGACGAGGATGCCCGCTCCATCCTGCTGAAGCCGCCGGCCGATCTGGTCCGCCCGGATCTGTGGTGGCGAGAGGCCGAGTATCAGGCTCGGCAGGCGCTCCGCGACGGCGACATCTCTCTCGCCTACAAGCTCGCCGCCGCCCACAAGCCGGGCGATGGGAAGATCCAGGCCGATGCCGAGTTCTTCGCCGGGTTCGTGGCACTCCGCTTTCTTGACGACCGCAAGTCGGCCCTCGCCCATTTCAAGAAGCTGCATGACGGGGTGACGGCGCCGATAAGCCGGTCCCGCGGCGCCTATTGGGCTGGCCGCGCCGCCGAGGCCTCCGGCGATGCCGCCGGGGCCAAGGCCTGGTACGGCAAGGCCGCCGAGCACATCACCACGTTCTATGGGCAGATCGCCGCCGGCAAGCTGTCGGACGCCGCACCGCCGCTGCCCAAGGACGCCAAGGCGACACCGGCCGAGGTCCAGGCCTTCCGGCGGAACGAGATCGCACGTATCGTCCAGATCCTGGACGAGATCGGCCCGAACGAGCTGTTCGTCGCTTTCTCGATCGCGCTGGTCGATCGCGCCAAGACGCCGGGCGAGAAGGCGCTGGCGCTGGCCCATATCCGCGATCTCGGCCGCACCGATACCGCGGTGGCGGTCGCACGCCGGGTCGCCCGTGACGGCCATGTCCTGATCGAAGACGCCTACCCCGTGATTTCGCTGCCGAAGGGCGCCGGCCCGGAGGCGGCGCTGGTTCATGCCGTGATCCGCCAGGAAAGCGGCTTCGACCAGAGGGCGGTGAGCCGTGCCAAGGCCCAGGGCCTGATGCAGCTGATGCCGGCGACCGCCAAGATCGTCTCGAAGGAGCTCGGCCTCAAATTCGAAGTGGCCGAGCTGACCCAGAACCCGACCTACAACATCACGCTGGGCAGCTCCTATCTGAACGGCCTGATCGAGGGCTTCGACGGCGCCTATATTCCGGCGATCGCGGGATACAATGCCGGCCCAGGCCGACCCAGGCGCTGGCTCCGCGACAACGGCGACATTCGCAAGGGCGACGTCGACGTTCTCGACTGGATCGAGCAGATCCCGATCGCCGAGACCCGCAACTACGTTCAGCGGGTACTCGAAGCGCTCTACATCTACCGGGCACGCATGCCCAAGACGACGCCGGCGATCGTCCAGGCCCAGGCAGTCAACAAGTGGTGCCTCTACGGTTGCGGCGGCGTCATCGAGGCGAATGTCGCCAAGGCCCGCATCGGCAGGGCCGGCACCGACGACGCCTGCGATGCCGAGACCGACCGCACCTGCGGGGGCGATGAAGACGTCTCGGTCATGGCCCGCGACGGCGCCCCGGTTCTCGATCCGATCCCCGTCGTCGAGGCCGCGCCCGCGGCTTCGTCGGGTAGGGCTCCCGTTCAACCGGCCCCGTCTCGCCCGGCCGCCCTCCAGGCAGGCAAACAGCCCGCGGGAAAGGACTGATGACCGCCCAACCGACGCTGGCGAACACCGCCGCCTGTGTGTTCGACGCCTATGGCACGCTCTTCGACGTGAGCCGGATCACTGAACCGTGCCGCGACAAGCTGGGCGATCTCACCGCTCCTCTCGCCCGTCTCTGGCGCGAGAAGCAGCTCCAGTACACGTGGCTGCGCAGCCTGATGGGCACGCATATCGACTTCTGGCACGTGACCGGCGAAGCGCTGGACCATGCGCTGGCGGCGCTGAAGCTCTGGGATCCGGGGCTCAGGGCGCTGCTGATGCAGCTCTATCTGGAGCCGCCGGCCTTTGACGACGTTGCCGCCACGCTGGCCCGCATCAAGGCCAAGGGGCTGCGCACGGCGATCCTCTCCAACGGATCGACCACCATGCTGGCCGGTGCCGTCAACGGCCACAATCTCCGCGGCATGCTCGATCACACGCTCTCTGTCGACGAGGTACGCATCTACAAGCCGCACCCCTCGGTCTACAAGCTGGCGACCGACAAGCTCGGCCTGCCGGCGGAGAAGATCCTCTTCGTCAGCTCGAACGGCTGGGACGCCCATGCCGCCGCTCATTTCGGCTTTCGCGTCGCCTGGGTGAACCGCACCAGCCAGACGCCGGAGACGATCCCCGATAAGCCCAACGCCGAGGTCCGGAACCTCTCCGAGCTTCTTCCCCTCCTCGGCGTCTGAGCCGACTCCATCCACTCCCCTTCGAGAGACCCGATGACGGACGCGCTTCCGACCTATGACGACGTCCGCTGTGCTGCCGAGCGCATCCGGGACGTGGCGGTCGTCACGCCGCTGATCGAGTCCCAGCTCCTCAACGAGGAACTCGGCGGCCGGCTTCTGGTGAAGTGCGAGATGCTGCAGAAGACCGGGTCCTTCAAGTTCCGCGGCGCCTACAACCGCATCGCCCAGATCCCGGAAGCGAAGCGGAAGGACGGCGTCGTCGCCTTCTCCTCCGGCAACCACGCCCAGGGCGTAGCGGCGGCGGCGAAGCTGCTCGGCGTCAAGGCCTGCCTGATCATGCCGTCCGATGCGCCGAAGCTGAAGATCGAGAACAGCCGCGCCTTCGGCGCCGAGATCATCCTCTATGACCGCTTCCGCGACTCCCGCGAGGAGATTGGCGCTCGTATCTCCAGCGAGCGCGGCTCGACCCTGGTGAAGCCCTTCGACGATCCCGGCATCATCACTGGCCAGGGAACGATCGGCCTCGAGATCGCGGACCAGGCGAAGGCGCTCGGCATCAAGCCCGACGCCGTGCTCGCCGGCTGCTCCGGGGGCGGCCTGGTAACCGGCATCGCACTTGGCCTCTCCCAGGATCTTCCGGATGCCGCCGTCTATTCGGTCGAGCCCGCTGGCCTCGACGACATGGCGCGGTCGCTCGCCAGCGGCAGCATCGAGAAGAACGATCCGGCCGCGCGCACCATCTGCGACGCACTGATGTCGCCGTCGCCGGGCGACATCACCTTCGCCATCGCCAAGCAGCGCCTGAAGGGCGGGCTCGCGGTGACCGACGCCGAAACCAAACGGGCGATGGCGCTGGCCTTCCGCCATTTCAAGATCGTCTGCGAGCCCGGCGGCGCCGTCGGCATCGCCGCGGCAATGACCGGCAAGCTGCCTATCAAGGGACGGACTGTCGTCGTCGTCGCCTCCGGCGGCAATGTCGATGCCGCCCTCTTCCGGGATGCGCTGGTTCAAGCCTAGTCTCAGGCCGGCATGACAACAGCCGGCCACCATCGCGACGATGTGCTCCCGCTGCTTCACGGCGTTCCCGCGCTTGCCGGCATGGCCCCGGAACGCATCACGATCTCACCGCTCGGCGGTCTGTCCCATACCAACCTGAAGCTCGAAACGCCGGTAGGTGCCTTCGTCCTGCAGATCCCCGTTCCGGATCCCCATGCCCCCGACCGCGCGCAGGCGATCGAAGCAACGCGACGGGCGAGCCATCTCGGCATCGGCGCCGCACTTGTCCATGACGACCCGAGGACCGGCATCATCGTCACGCGCTGGATTGCCGGTGCGGAGACGCTCACTTCCGAAGGCCTACGTGGCGATACTCGCATTCTTGGTGATGTGGCTGGCTTGCTTCGCCGCTGGCATCGTTCCGGCGAGGGGCTCGGCCCGGCGATCGACCACTTCGATGCCATGGATCGCCTGCGCGCGGCGTTGCCTGCGCCACTCGGCTCGGCACGGCTCGCGAACGCCCTCGACAGCGCCAAGGCCGAGCGCAGCCGGCAGGGTAGTCTTGCCCCGATCCATGGCGATCCCGACCTCGAGAACCTGCTGTTGACGCCGGGCCGGTGCGTTCTGATCGACTGGGAATACGCGGGCATGGGCGATCCCGCCTGGGATCTCGGCTATCTCGCTCTCGCGACCGACCTGTCGCCGATCGAGGAGGCCGCGCTTCTGGCGGCCTATGCGGATCCGGAGATCACCATCCGGCGACTTCGCCTGAACCGCCTGATCGCCGCCGCCCTCTCGGCGCTCTGGTTCGCTGTCCGCATGCGCCGCGACGCCGCTCCCGACCTTTCGAACTGGATGCTGCCCCGGCTTCGGCAGGCAGAGGAACTCGCTGCGGCCCTTTACCCCGACATCAAATCGTAATAGTTTCCGCCTCCGTCAGGGGTGCTCCGTCGCGGGGCTGAGAGGACAAGGTCCAACCCTCCAAGCTGATCTGGGTAATACCAGCGGAGCGAGACCATGTTTTCCGGCGCGCAATTCTCCCTCTATCCGATGACCTCCGACTTCGTGCCGGCGATCATGCGCGGCATCGCGGCGCTGGATGCCTACAAGGACCGGATCCGACGCGAGACCGACGACCTCTCGACTTTGATGGTCGGCCCGCCGGACCAGGTGGTCCGCGCCATGCGGGATGCCTTCATCGCCACGGCCGGCGGCGGCGGGCATGTCGTCCTGGCCGGCACGCTTTCGCGGGGCTGCCCCGGCGAGTCCGACGACCCGATCTGCAGCGCCGAAGCCATCATGCCGCTGAAGCCAGGCGAGGACCTGGTCGCCTCCTCGGTCTCGCGCTATGCGCCGGGCCGGCTCTCCGGCCTCAAGACCTCGGCACAGATCTCGCTCTACCCGCTGGGCACCGAGGCACACATGGCGCGGATCGGCGCCTGCATCGACTTCCTGAAGGCGGTCGGCGTCTACGACAAGTCCAAGCATTTTTGCACGAAGCTGAAGGGCGACGCCGCCGAGGTCTTCGCTGCGATCGAGCGCTCATATCTCGATTTCGCCCCTGCCAACGCGCATGTCGTGCTGACCATCACGGTGTCGGCCGGCAGCCCGACCAAGGGCTGAGGGAGCCGCCATCATGAACCAGTGGACGCAGCGCGAGATCGTCGTCGTCGCCGCCATCGGCGCCGTCTTCGGCGTCGTCTACTTGGCCTGGGTGCAGCTCTGGCTGATGTCCCAGGCCCTGATCGGCCCCTTGTCGCTCGACATCTTCTTCGGTCTCTGGTGTGTCGCCTCGGTGATCGCCGCCTATGTAGTGCGCCGTCCGGGGGCCGCCTTCTTCGCCGAGGTGGTGGCCGCCATCGCCGAGGTCGCGACCGGCAATCCCGCTGGCCTGATCCTGCTGCTGACCGGCGTGGTCCAGGGCGCCGGCGCCGAGTTGCCCTTCGCCGCGACCCGCTGGAGGCGCTACGACATGGCCGTGCTTCTGGCGTCGGGCGCCAGCGCCGCGGTGTTCAGCTTCGTCTATACCTGGATTCGGTTCAGCTACGGCACGCTGAGCCCGACCCTGCTGGTCGCCATGTTCACGGTCCGCGTCATCAGCGGCATGATCCTAGCCGGCTGGCTCGGCCGCGTGATCGCGCGCTCCCTCCATCGCACCGGCGCCCTCGACGGACTCAGGATCGACGAAGACCGACGTGCCTGACGCGAGCGACGTCCTCGCCGCCGAGGGCGTCGCTGTCCGATTTCCCCGCGCTGCCCGCGACGCCGTCCGCGACGTCTCGCTGTCGTTGAAGTCCGGCGAACGACTGGCGCTGTTAGGCCCCTCCGGCAGCGGCAAGACCACGCTGGCCCTCGCTCTTCTCGGCGCCATTCCCGCATTGATCCCTGCAGAGAGGCGGGGCGAGGTGCGCTGGACGGGCCTCGACGGCCGCATGCTTGCGGCGGGAACCGGCATTGCCGCCGCCGTGCTTCAGGACACCGACGCGCAACTCGTCGCGCTTACCGTCGAGGACGAGATCGCCTTTGCGCTGGAGAACCGCGGCCTCGCCGCCACCGAGATCGACGCCCGCATCGAAGCCGCCCTCGCCCGCCCACCCGGTGCCGGCTTTCACCGGCGCGAACGCACGCTGACGCTCTCGGGCGGCGGACGCCAGCGGCTCGCGTTGGCTGCCGCGCTTGCCGAGGCGCCGCACGCACTGATCATCGACGAGCCTGTGGCGCATCTCGACGGCGAGGCCGCAGCCGAAGCGGTCGCCGCAGTTGAAGCGACCTGCCGCACCGGCACGTCCGCACTCCTGGTCGAGCACCGGATCGACCACATCCTGCACTTGGCCGATCGCGTTCTCATCCTTGGACCGGAGGGAGTGCCGGTCGCGCTCGGCGAAACCGAGGCGACGCTGCGGTCGGTCGCCGGCATCGACGGCACGCTCGGCCTCCGCCTTCCGCCGTCGCTCCAGGTCTCGACGGCCCTGACGAAAGCAGGACTCGACGAGCGTGACCCGCGCGCCCTGGCCGTCGCTCTTGCGGCACTCGGCTTCGGCCGTCCGAAACCGGCCGTCCGCGACACGCCTCTGCTGACGATCGAAGGGGCCAAGGTCCGCCGCGGCGGCAGGACGGTGCTGGACGGGATCGACCTCTCCATCCGCGAGGGCGAGGTCGTCGGCCTCGCCGGTCGCAATGGCGCCGGCAAGACAACGCTCGCGCTTCTCGCGGTCAGCGCATTGCCCGCCGCCGTCGGCACAGTCCGCCGCAGCTCTCGAGATGCGCCGGTCTACGTGCCACAGAACCCAGCCCTCGCCTTCGCCACCGGCAGCCTGCAGACCGAAGCCATGCGCCGCGGATTGAGCTGGACCAAAGCCGCGGCGGCTATTGAGCGCTGCGGCCTCCCGGCCGATCCCGAGCGCCATCCCCTGGCCTTCAGCCAGGGCGAGCGCCGGCGCATCGCCATCGCGCTGGCGCTGACCGCGCCCGGCCCGCGACTGGTGGTCCTGGACGAGCCCGCTTCTGGCCTTGACGGCTACGGCCTCGCCGCACTCGATGCGGATATCGAGGCGCTCCGCGCCCGCGGCTCCGCCGTCCTCGTCGTCGCCCACGACCTCGACTGGCTTGCCCGCGTCGCCGATCGCATCGCCGTGATCGAGTGCGGTCGCATCCTCGCCGACGGGCAAAGCTTCGACATTCTCCGGGAGATCGTTGCCGGCCGGCTTCCGCTCAAGCCGCCACCGGGAGCTGCTCTCGCGGCGCGTCTTGGCTGGGCCTTCGCTTGAAGAGCTTCGATCCCCTGACCAAACTGGCAGTCGCTTTCGTCTATATCGGCTTCGCCACCTTGAACGAGCGCAGCCTCGAGCTGGCAGTCCTGGCGATCCTCGTCACCGCAATGCTGCTCGTGGTCGAGCGCATGCCGCTTCGCAGCTTCGCGTTGGCGCTGCTGCCCTTCGCCTTCTTCGCGGTGACCTCGTCCTGGATCTACGCCGTGGCCCCGTCCAACGTCTATGGATGGACCGGATGGCAGGTAGCGCTGGCGGTCGGCTTGCGGACGATCGTCGTAGGCCTCGTCTCGATGCTCTTCGCCTACACGACCGAGCCGGCCGATCTCGGCCGCGCGCTTGTCCACAGAGCCCGCTTGCCGCGGCGCTTCGTCTTCGGCGCGCTTGCGGCGGTTCAGTTCCTGCCAGCGCTGGCCGAGGAGGCGCGGATGGTCCGCATGATCGCCCGCGCCGCGTTGCCGGGCGGTACGCCCCGGTGGCGGCAAGCACTGGCCGGCTTCAATCCAGGGCTCGGCATCATCCTCTTGGCGGGTGCCATCCGCCGCGCCGGCAGCGCCGCGCTGGCGATGGAGCTGCGCGGCCTCACCGCGGCCGCCTCCACCAGCGACTGGCGGGTCCCACGGCCCAAGCCCCGGGACCTCGCCTTCGCAATCGTTGCGGCCGCCGTACTGCCGGCGATCCGCCTTCTGGCCTAGAGGTTCTGCAGCAGGTGGATCAGGCTGGAGGTATCCCAGCGGCCGCCATTGCGCTTCTGCACATGAGCGTAGAACTGGTCGACCAGCGCCGTCATCGGCAAGAGCGCGCCGTTGCGCTTGGACTCGGCGAGGCAGATGCCGAGGTCTTTCCGCATCCAGTCGACGGCGAAGCCGAAGTCGAACTTGCCGTCGACCATGGTGTTGCCGCGGTTCTCCATCTGCCAGCTCTGGGCAGCGCCCTTGGAGATCACCTCGACCACCTTCTTGGCGTCGAGACCAGCGCGCATGGCGAAGTTGATGCCCTCGGCCAGGCCCTGCACCACGCCGGCGATGCAGATCTGGTTGACCATCTTGCAGAGCTGTCCCGCGCCTGCATCGCCGAGATGAGTGACGGCGCGGGCATACGTGCCCATCGTCTCCTCGGCCTTGGCATAGGTGTCGGGCTTACCGCCGACCATGACCGTCAGCTTGCCGTTGACCGCGCCGGCCTGGCCGCCTGATACCGGGGCGTCCAGCACGCCGATACCGAGCTTGGCGCCGGCCGCCTCGATCTCGCGGGCGACCTCGGCCGAGGCGGTGGTGTGATCGACGAAGATCGTGCCCTTCGCCATACCGGCGAAGGCGCCCTTGTCGCCATAGACGACGCTGCGGAGATCGTCGTCGTTGCCGACGCAGCAGAAGACGATCTCGGCGCCCTTGGCGGCTTCCGCCGGCGTCGCCGCCGACTTGCCTCCATACTCGCCGGCCCAGGCCTTCGCCTTGGACTCGGTGCGGTTGTAGACGGTGACCTTGTGCCCGGCCTTGGCCAGATGTCCGGCCATCGGGTAGCCCATGACGCCGAGGCCGAGGAAGGCGACGGTACGGGACTTCTGGGCGGACTTGGGCGCGTCGGACATGGGCGTTTCTCCAGGAATAGGTTCGGTTTCTGTAGCGATGCGCGCGGGCTAGCTCAAGCCGCCCACATCGTCTCGACCAGGCGGTGCCAGCTCGGCTCGTCGGGTGCCAGCAGCAGGCGGCCGTAGATGTTCAGTGGCGCATAGGAGCTGCCGTCCAGATATCGGCCGTGACCTCCGGCCTCCTTGTGCAGAAGCCAGCCAGGCGCATGGTCCCAGGGCCAGGCACGATTGAAGAGCGCGAAGTGGGTGCGCCCCTCGGCCAGGTTGAAGTAGTCGGCGGCAGCACAGCGAAGCGTGATGATCGAGGCGACCTTGTCGGCGTTCCGGGCGATCGTCGCCGCCTGCGCGCGGTCACCGGTATGGAAGGCGAGGTTGCCTGACATGCGCTTGACGTCGGCGCCATTGGCGACCTGCACCCGTTGTCCGTCGACATGGGTGCCACCGCCGGCTTCGGCCATCAGGGTGCGCTTGCGCAGGGGATCGTGGATCCACGCGGCCAGAACCTCGCCCCGACGGATCAGCGCCACCATCGTTCCGAAGATCGGGATGCCGGCAGCGAAGTTCAACGTGCCGTCGACCGGGTCGACGACCCAGACGGGATCCTTCCCTTCCAGGCGCTGCATCACCGAGGGATCGGCAGCCGTCGCTTCCTCGCCGACCACCAGCGAGCCTGGGATCAGGCTGGCGAGGATAGGGCTCAGGCGCTGTTCGACAGCGGTATCCGCCGCCGTCACCAGATCGCCGGGGGTCTTCTCCTGGATGTCGCCGGCGGCGAGCCGGCCGAAGCGCGGCATCATCTCCTCGGCGGCAACCTCGGCGATGTGCCGGGCGACGACCTCCGGGTCGACCCGCACCGAGGCGGTCAGCCGACGATGCCGAAGAGGTCGGATTCCTTCATCACGACGACGTCCTCTCCACCGACCTTGACCTCGGTGCCCGACCACTTTCCGTAGAGGACGCGGTCGCCGACCTTGACCCCGAGCGGCTGGCGCTTGCCGTTGGCGTCGCGGGCACCCGGGCCGACGGCGATCACCTTGCCCTCGACAGGCTTCTCCTTGGCGGTGTCGGGAATGATGATCCCGCCCTTGGTCTTGGTTTCCTGGTCGAGCGGCTTGATCACGAGACGATCGTGCAACGGCTTGATGGCCATGGGGAGCTCCGGCGGGATGGAAATTCGGGCGAGACCGTACGGGGGCCGCTATCCTCTGTCAACGCGAGCCAAACCTAGGCGCGGCATGGCAATTTTGCACGGTATGTGGACAGCGAACGGCGCCGAAAGCGGCGTACCGACCAAAAATTGGGCGTGACACCCCGAGGAAAATCGGTTACTCCTTGGACATAAGAATAAGAATTAAAGCCGAAGATCGAAAGATCGTAAGGCTGTTGCCCGGGTTTGGGGAGGATCCTCGGGGGACGACTACAAGGGCCGAAAGGCCCTTGTTTCGTTTCAGCCGCTATTCTTCCAGGCTGGCCCAAGATTCAGGATTTTTTTGTGCACCGGGCAGTCCTCGGCATGCGCGCCGGGCAGATAACCTGTGCTCATCAAGAATTCGCCGACGATCTCTCCCCCGGTAAAGCGGAACGTCTTCTTGAACAGCTTCACCCACGCGTCCTTGGTGCGGGGGTGGTTGGCGTCGATCCAGGCGGCAAAGCTGCCATGGCTCTTCTGCAGGTCCAGCACCACCTTGGCATTGTGGATGGCGGCGTCGACTTTCAGCCGGTTGCGGATGATGCCGGCGTTGCCGAGCAGGCGCGTCCGGTCCTCTTCGCCATATCGTGCGACCCGAGCGATATCGAAGCCATGGAACGCCTGCCGGAAGGCCTCCCTCTTCTTCAGGATGGTGAGCCAGGAGAGCCCGGCCTGGTTGATCTCGAGGATCAGGCGCTCGAACAGGACCTGGTCGTCGGCGACCGGAAAGCCGTACTCGCCCTCGTGATAGGGGCCGTGGACGGGATGTCCGGGGGCGATCCGGCAATAGCCTGACATGCCCCCGTTATAGGACCCGGCGCAGGCCTTCGCTATGCCGCCGACGGCCGGTGATGGTGGTGATGCGGGCCATGGTGACTGCGGCGATCCGGCCGGTTACCGCGGCGGCGTAGCCAGAAGGCCAGCCCGATCACCAGAAGGGCCGGACCGAGGACGACGACGCCATCGGCGAAATACGCCTCCGCCACTTCGGCGCTGTGCATGATCTCAGCCAGGTCGCGGCAGCGTTGCTGGTTCGCCGGCGAGGCCGAGCGATTGCCGCAGGCGATTCCCTCGCGGGAGAGTTCGATACGGGCCATGACGTCACGAAGAGCCCAGGATTGGCTGACCCACCAGCCGGAAGCTCCGATCCAGGAAACTGCGGTCAGAAGGGCCGCCGCGAAAGCGACCGTTCGCCAGGGACTATGCCGCATAGAGACCTCCGTCCTTTCGACGAAGAACTCCCCCTCTTCCTGACTATGTCGCCCGGCCTCTGATTAATTCAAGCATCAGGGTCAAAAGTCACAGCAATGTCTTATTTTCATTCATTTATCCGGATCCCATCAAATCGATACCCAGCGGGTCGTAGGCGATCAGCCACCAGATCACCCCCCACAGGAGGGCCGCAATCACCGTCGCCAGGCCGGCCTTCCAGAGGAGCCGCGGGTTCTCCGGCGCGCTGGTGGCTTGGCCGGTGGGAATGTGATCCGGGACCCGGACCCCGATAGGCAGGACGGCGAACCACGCGAGCCACCAGACGACGACGTAGACCATGATGCCTGTGGCCACGGTCATGGGCTCAGGCCTGCTCGAGCTCGACCAAGGTGCCGTGGGCGTCCTTCGGGTGCAGGAACAGCACCGGCTTGCCATGGGCGCCGATCCGGGGCTCGCCATCGCCGAGCACTCTCAGGCCCTTGGCCTTCAGCACGTCGCGGGCGGCCCGGATGTCCGACACCTCGTAGCAGACGTGATGGATGCCGCCCGACGGATTCTTGGCGAGGAAGCCCGCGATCGGCGAGGCTTCGCCGAGGGGGTGGAGCAACTCGATCTTGGTGTTGGGGAGGTTCACGAACACCGTGGTCACGCCGTGCTCGGGCAGCGCCAGGGGGGCCGAGACATCGGCGCCCAGGGTCTCGCGATAGGTCGCCGAGGCGGCGTCGAGGTCAGGGACCGCGATGGCGACGTGGTTGAGCCGGCCGATCATGGGAACTCCGTCGAATACTCCGCCATCATATCCGCCCCGACTATATCCGGACGACGTGGACCTCGGTCTGCGGCTTCTTGCCCAGCCCGGCATTGAGCCAGCGGCGGACCGCGAGGCGGGCGGCTTCGCGAACCGCATCGTCGTCGCGCCGCGCCGCCTTGCCGAGATCCTCGAAGGCCTCGGTCACGGCTCCGACCGCGCCGTCGACGACCGCCTGGGCGCCGTCGCCATCGATGACGCCCTGCAGGCTGACCATCGGGTCGGCCTCGAGCTTGCCGCCCTTGCCGAGGACCAGCGTCACCACGGCGATGCCGTTGGTCATCAGCTTCTTGCGCGCCCGCATGGCGCCGCCATCCAGTGGCACCAGCTTGTTGCCGTCGAGGGCGAGGCGGCCCGCGGTCACATGGTCGATGATGGTCGCCGGCCCGGGGGCAAGGCGGATCATCGCGCCGTTCTCGGCGACGACGGCCTCGGGGACCTGGCATTCGCGGGCAAGCTTGGCGTGCTCGGCCAGGTGCCGCGCCTCGCCATGGACGGGAATGGCGATCCTGGGCCGGACCCAGTGATACATGCGGGCGAGCTCGTCGCGGGCCGGATGGCCGGAGACATGCACCCCCGCCTCCTCCGCCGTGGTGACAATCTCGACCCCGAGCCTGGAGAGCTGGTTCTGCAGCTTGGCGATCGAGCGCTCGTTGCCGGGAATGTTGCGGGACGAGAAGACGGCGGCATCGCCCGGCTCCAGCACGACATGGGGATGGGTCCCCGACGCGATGCGGGAGAGCGCCGAGCGCGGCTCGCCCTGGCTGCCGGTGCAGATCATCACCACCTTGTCGCGGGGCAGGAATCCAGCGTCCTGCTCGGAGACGAAGGGCGGCAGGTCGCGGAGATAGCCCGCCTCCTTGGCGGACTCGTACATCCGCCAGAGCGAGCGGCCGACCAGCGCCGCATGGCGGTCATAGGTGGCGGCGACACGCGCGATCGACTCCAGCCGGGCGACGTTGGACGCAAAGCAGGCGACGACGACCCGGGCGGAGTAGCGGCCGATCACCTCCTCCAGGTTCTTCCGGACGTCGGCCTCGGAACCGGCCTCGCCGGGCACGAAGACGTTGGTGGAATCTCCGACCAGGGCCAGCACACCGGCATCGCCGACGCGACGGAGCGCAGCCTCGTCGGACACCGGGCCGATCAACGGGTCCGGATCGAACTTCCAGTCGCCGGTATGCAGGACCGTGCCGGCCGGCGTCGTGATCGCGATCGCCATCGGCTCGGGCGTCGAGTGGGTCAGGTGGATCAGCTCGAGATCGAAGGGCGCGATCCGGATCTTGCCGGAAAGCGGCAGCGGGCGGATCTCGACGCGCCGCGCCAGGTCCGCCTCCTGCAGCTTCCGCTTCAGGACGGCCGCCGTGAACGGCGTCGCATAGACCGGGCAGCCTAGCTTGGTCCAGAGATAGGGAATGGCGCCGATATGGTCTTCATGCGCGTGGGTG
>CAMDFP010000029.1 GCA_945897335.1 Asaia bogorensis
GTCATCGGTGATGAAGACGCGCTTCAGGTAGAGCTTCACCCGATGCCGGCGATCCGGATTGAACAGGTCCATCGGCCGCGCGCCGGGCACGAACAGAAGGGCCGTGTACTCGATCGTCCCTTCGGCCTTGTGATGGATGGTGAGCCAGGGCGCGTCCATCGCATGCGCGACGTGGCGATAGAATTCCGTGTACTGGGCCTCGGTGATCTCGCTCCGGGACTTCTGCCAGAGCGCCGAGCCGTCGTTGAGCGGGGTCTTGTCGGGACCGATCTGGAGCTCGATCGGCACCGGAACGTGGTCGGAGTAGCGCCGAACCACTTCCTTGATCTTGTAGTCGGAGAGGAACTCGTCCTCGCCTTCTTTCAGGTGGAGGATGACGTCGGTGCCGGCGGTGTCGCGCTCGGCCGGCGCCACCGTGAACTCGCCCTTGCCGTCCGAGGCCCAGCGATGGCCTTCAGCTTCGCCGGCGCGCCGCGAGACGACCTCGACATGATCGGCGACCATGAAGGCGGAGTAGAAGCCGACGCCGAACTGGCCGATCAGGCTGACGTCCTTCTTGGCGTCGCCCGACAGGCTCTTGAGGAAGGCCGAGGTGCCCGACTTGGCGATGGTGCCGAGGTTCTTCACCAGGTCGTCGCGGCTCATGCCGACGCCGTTGTCCGAGACGGTCAGCCGCCGGTGGGGCTTGTCGATGGTCAGCGTGATCTTGAAGGGCTGGTCGGACGTCGCGATCTCGGGCCGGGTCTGGGCCTCGTAGCGCAGCCGGTCGCAGGCATCGGCGGCGTTGGAGATGAGCTCGCGAAGGAAGATTTCCTTCTCGCTGTAGAGCGAGTGGGCGACGATCTCCAGGAGGCGGCTGACCTCGGCCTGGAAACTCAGTTTCTCTTCGGTGAGCGTGTCGGTCATGGGCGGCCCCGGCGATTCTCGACTTAGGTTGGCTCAATCGCCGCCACATATGGGAATGACCCCTCATCGCGCAAGGGCTCTGATGCGCCGTCTTGCAGACTGAGGTCGGAAGTCCGATCTTCTTGAGTATGGGCGGAGCGGCAAGCTTTGGCGGGCGTATCACCGCCGTCCTCGGGCCCACCAACACGGGCAAGACCCATCTCGCGATCGAGCGGATGACGGGTCATGTGAGCGGCATGATCGGCTTTCCGCTCCGCCTGCTGGCGCGCGAGAACTACGAACGCGTGGTCCGGATGAAGGGCCGGAACGCCGTCGCCCTCATCACCGGCGAAGAGAAGATCGTCCCCGAGAGCCCGCGGTATTTCGTCTGCACCGTCGAGTCGATGCCGCTCGACCGGCCGGTGTCGTTCCTGGCGATCGACGAGATCCAGCTCTGCGCCGACTGGGAGCGGGGCCACGTCTTCACCGACCGGTTGCTGCATGCCCGCGGCCTCGAGGAGACGATGTTCCTCGGCGCCGAGACCATCCGGCCGCTCTTAAGGAAGCTGGTACCTCGCGCCGAAATCGTCACCCGGCCGCGCCTTTCGACCCTGGTCTATGCCGGCCAGCGGAAGCTCGCGCGATTGCCGCGCCGCTCCGCGGTCGTCGCCTTCTCGATCGCCAATGTCTACGAGCTGGCCGAGGCCATCCGCCGCCAGCGGGGCGGGGCGGCGGTGGTCATGGGCGCGCTGTCGCCGCGTGTCCGGAACGCCCAGGTCGCCATGTTCCAGGCCGGCGAGGTCGACTTCCTGGTGGCGACCGACGCCATCGGCATGGGCCTCAACATGGATGTCGACCATGTGGCATTTGCCCAGCTGACCAAGTTCGACGGCCGCGCGCCGCGGCGCCTGGTGCCGGCCGAGCTGGCGCAGATCGCCGGTCGCGCCGGGCGCCACATGGCCAATGGCAGCTTCGGCACCACCGCCGAGGCGGGTGCGCTCGAGGAGGAAGAGGTCGCCCGGATCGAGGAGCACCGCTTCGAGCCGCTGCAGCGTCTGTGGTGGCGGAACGACGGCCTCGATCTCCGCTCCATCGACGCTCTGTTGCAGTCCCTCGACGCCCGGCCGCCGTCCTCGCTGCTGATGCGAAAGCGCGACGCCGACGATCATCTGGCCCTGCAGGTCCTGGCGCGCGATCCCGAGATCCAGGTGCTCGCCACATCCAAGGGCCGCGTCCGGCTGCTATGGGAGGTCTGCCAGATCCCGGACTTCCGCAAGATCCTGGCCGAGGCGCACACGCGCCTGATCGGGCAGATCTACCGACATCTCGTCGGGCCGACCGAGCGTCTGCCGTCCGACTGGGTCGCCCGTCAGGTGCAGGCGCTGGATCGCACCGAGGGTGACATCGACACGCTGACCCAGCGCATCGCCCATTGCCGCACCTGGGCCTATGTCGCGCACCGCCCCGACTGGGTCGACGATGCCGGCCATTGGCGGGAGCGCGCGCGGGCGATCGAGGACCGGCTGTCGGACGCGCTGCACGAACGCTTGACCCAGCGGTTCGTCGACCGCCGCGCCGCCGTGCTGACCCAGCGGCTGGCCGGCGGCGAGGAAATGATCGCCGCCGTCCGCGCCGATGGCGAGGTGGTGGTCGAGGGACACGCGGTCGGCCGGCTCGACGGGCTTCGCTTCGTTGCCGATGTCGGCAGCGAGTCCGAGGCACGCCCCGTGCTGGGCGCCGCGCGCCGGGTTGTTCCGCGCGAGGTTGCGCGCCGGGTCGATCAGCTGGAGGCCGCCGGCGACGGGGCGTTCCGCCTGGACGGCGCGACGCTGCTCTGGGACGGCGCGACGGTCGCCCGGCTCGGGCCGGGCCGCAGCCCGATCGAGCCCCGCATCGAGATCCCTGCCAACGACTTCCTCGAAGCGCCACAACGTGACCGGGTGGTCAAACGTCTGGGAGGCTGGCTTGCCCGACACCTCTCCCGCGAGATCGGCGCGCTGACGACGCTTCGCGATGCATCCAACCTGAGCGGGCCGGCCCGTGGCCTCGCCTATCGGCTGGTCGAACGCCTGGGAATGGTTCCTCGGAGCGACGTGGAGGCACAGGTGACGGCGCTGAGCCCCGTCGATCGCAAGGCGATGGCGCGTCTCGGCGTCCGCTTCGGCGTGCACTACGTCTTCCTGCCATCGCTGGCCAAGCCGGGGGCGGCGCGGCTGCTGTCGCTGCTATGGGCGGTTGCCGCCGGCCGTGCGCCGATCGATCCGCCGAAGGGCCCGGCGCCGGCGGCCGATCCGGCCATTCCTTCGGACTATTGGGCCGCGGTCGGGCGCGCCGTCCTCGGCGGCCACGCGCTCGGCTGCGATCGGATCGAACGCCTGGCGCTGGCGGCCCGGGCCCTTGCCGCCCAGGGGCCGTTTCTCGCCACGCACCGGCTGGTCGAGCTTGCCGGCTGCCGTCCGGGTGAGCTTGCCGGCATCCTCGCCGATCTGGGATACCGCGCCGAGGTCGGGCCCGAGGGCACGCTGTTCTCGCCGCGCTCTCGGAGTGCCGCCCGGCGCCGGCCGAAGCGGCGGCCTGCGGTCAACCAGGATTCCCCCTTCGCCACGTTGGCGCATCTGCTGAGACGCCCGTGACGGGCGAGCATCTCCGCCTCGACAAGTGGCTGTGGTTCGCCCGCTTCCTGAAAAGCCGGACGCTGGCGGGAGAGCTCTGCGCCGGCGGGCGGGTGCGGGTTTCAGGCCGCGTGGTGGCGAAGCCCAGTCAGACGATCAAGATCGGCGACGTGCTCACCTTTCCACTGGGGCCGCACATCCGGGTGATCGAGGTGAAGGCGCTGGGCGTGCGCCGGGGGCCGGCCGAGGAAGCGCGGACGCTCTATGAGGATCTCTCCCCGCCGGTACCCCGCATCGCCGGCAGCCCCGAAGCCCCGCCTCTCTCAGGCTCGCGCGATGCCGGGTCCGGCCGGCCGACCAAGTCCGAGCGCCGGGCGATCGACCGGCTCATGAACGAGAACTGAACCCGCGCTCCCGGATCCGACGCGCGTCTATAGTGCGGGCACTTGAATGACGGGGTTTCGTTGAGCATTGAACTGGCAGATGTCGTCGGTGACATCGAGGGCGGGCGGCTCCCCTCCGCCCTTAAGCGACTGAAGCAGCGTCTCGTCGCTTTCCCCGCCGAGATCGACTCGCTCTTTCTCCGGGGTTTCCTGGCTCATGTGAGCGGGCAGTCCACACTCGCCTCCAATCTTCGGCTCCTTGCGGTCGCACCGGGCAATGCCGCGGCGGCGGCGAATGCGGCCGGCGTGCTCGTCGAGCAGGGCATGCTCGTCCGGGCGCAGGGCCTCCTGCGACGGGCGCTCGCCCTCGATCCCGGCTTTCCTCCGGCGCACGCCAATCTCGGCCTCTGTCTCCTAAGGGACGGAAAGCCGTCGCTTGCGATCGGCGTCCTGACGCGGACGCTGCAGCTAGGTCCTCCCGATCCCATGACCCTTCTCAATTTCGGCGCAGCCCTGGACGGGGCCGGCCGAAAGGCGGAGGCGCAGGCGGCCTACCGCGTGGCGCTGGTGATCGCGCCGGACTTCGCCCGCGCGATCTACAACGAGGCGGTGCTGGCGCAAGGGCGGGGCGAGGTGGAGGCGGCGATCGGGCTCTTCCGGCGCACGCTGGCGATCATGCCGGGGGAGGCGCGGGTCCATGGCCACCTAATCTTCGCGCTTACCTATCGCGCCGATTTCGGCAACCGCCGCCGTGCCGCCGAGGTCGCGCGCTGGGCCGCGCGTCATGCTCGGCTGGATCCGCCACCGATGCCCCCCGCTCCATTGGCGACGCTGGCGGGGCGGCGTCTTCGAATCGGCTATCTCTCATCGGACTTCCGCACCCACCCGGTCGCCCGCAACGTCGAAGGGTTGATCCGCTGTCACGATCGGTCGGCGTTCGAGGTCGCGCTCTATTCGGCGACGCCGGAGACTGATGCGGCGACCGAGCGCCTGAAGCATTTGGCCGACCTCTGGCGCGATCTCGCGCGCTCGGACGATGCGGCCATCGCCCGGCAGATCCCGCAGGACCGGACCGACATCCTCGTCATCCTGGGCGCCCATACCGGCGACAACCGGCCGCTGGTCGCGGCATACCGGCCGGCGCCGGTGATCGTGAGCGCGCATGATCTCGGCACCACGGGCATGGCGGAGATCGGCTATTGGCTGACCGATGCCACGCTCCATCCGCCGGACACGCCGGAGCGCTTTGTCGAGACGCTGGTCCGGCTGCCGTGCTTCTACCTGCATGTGCCGCCGGAGGCGCCGCCGGTGCGCCCGCGGGCGGCGGGGCGGGACGCGACGATCTTCATCTCTGCCAACAATCCGGCCAAGCTCGGCCCGGAGACGGTCGCGCTCTGGAGCCGGGTGCTCGCGGCGGTGCCCGGCGCGGAGCTGGTGCTGAAATTCGTCGATGCCTTTGCCGATCCATCGACGCAACGCCTCTTCGAGGATCGCTTCGCCGCTCACGAGATCAGCCGGGACCGGCTGGTCTTCGCCTCGGGCGCGCGCGAGTCCGCCAACCATCTGGCGCGGATCGGCGACGCCGACATCGCCCTCGATCCCTTTCCGTTCAATGGTTCGACCACGACCTTCGAGGCATTGTGGATGGGGCTTCCCGTCGTTTCGCTGGCAGGCTCGTGCTTCGCCGGGAGGGTAGGCGCGAGCCTGCTGACCGCGGCCGGTCTTCCCGAGCTGTTGGCGGCCGATGGCGATGACTATGTGCGGATCGCAGCCGCGCTCGCCGCCGATCGCCCGCGCCTGGCCGCGCTTCGAGCCGAGCTCCGCGAGCGCGTTGCCGCCTCGCCGATCTGCCGGCCGGAGGACTATGCGCGGTCGGTCGAGACGGCCTATCGGCAAATGTGGGACGAGTCGTGCCGGTCGGGCCCTAGCGCCTGAGCGCTTCGACGGCGGCGACCGCCCGCGCCACCTCGTCCTCGCTGTTGTAGTAGTGGACGGACGCCCGAGTCATCGCCGTGAGCCCGCGCTGCTCCATGTCGACGCGGGTGCCGTTGACCGTGGTCGTCGAGACGTTGATGCCTCGTGCGGCGAGCGACGACTTCACCTCGTCAGCCGACCTGCCATCGACGGTGAAGGTGACGATGCCGCAGCGCTCGCGGCCAAGGTCGCGGGTGGTGACGCCTGGGATCGCGTCGAGCCGGCGGCGGAAGTCCTCGGCTAGCCCCTGAACCCGGGCATAGATCGCCTCGAGACCAAAGCTCGTGGCGTAGTCGATGGCGGCGCCGAGGCCGAGGCGGAGCGCGTAGCTGGTCTCCCAGTTCTCAAAGCGGCGCGTGTCCGGACGCAGTTCATAGGCGCCTCGCGCCGGCCAGGCGGCGGCGTGGGTATCGATCATCGGCGGCTCGATCCGCTCGAGGAAGTCGCGCCTGACGAAGAGGAATCCTGTGCCGCGTGGTCCCCGGAGATACTTGCGGCCCGTCGTCGACAGCATGTCGCAGCCGATGGCCTCGACGTCGATCGGCATCTGCCCGACCGACTGGCAGGCGTCCAGCAGGTAGGGGACGCCGGCGGCCCGTGCGATACGGCCGACCGCGGCGGCCGGGTTGACCACGCCGCCATTGGTCGGGACGTGGGTCAGCCCGATCAGCTTGACCCGCCGGTCGATCATCCGCTCGAGCGCCTCGACCGATACCTGCCCGCTCTCGTCGTTCGGGATGACCTCGATGACCGCTCCGGTGCGGCGCGCGACCTGCAGATAGGCGAGGTAGTTGCTGACGTATTCATGCGCGCCGGTGAGGATGCGGTCGCCAGCGGCGAAGGCGAGGCCATAGAACGCCATGTCCCAGGCGCGGGTCGCGTTCTCGATGAAGGCGATCTCGTCGTGCTGGGCGCCGATCAGGCCGGCCGCCTTGGCATAGGTCGCCTCGATCGCCGCGTCCGCCTCGGCATGGGCCTCATAGCCGCCGATCGCCGATTCGCGCTCGAGATGGCCGACTGTGGCGGCCAGCACAGGGGCCGGCATCAGCGCCGCGCCGGCATTGTTGAGATGGACGACGGTGCGGACGCCGGGCGTCTCCGCGCGCGCCCGGGCAAAGTCGAGGGCAGGCATGGCTTTGAGGCGGGTGGTGAAGGGATGAAAACCCTACCAGAGGAATGGGCAAGCGGCAGGCGTTTTCACTCGCAGCGACCGATGCTATATGGAGCCGCCTTGGCGCGGCCAAGCCTCCTCCCGACGCATCCCGGCCCGCCCCTCGGATGCGAAGCGCTGCGCCCTACCGGAGACCGGCGATGACCTATGTCGTGAATGAAGCCTGCATCAAGTGCAAGTACATGGACTGCGTCGAAGTCTGCCCCGTGGACTGCTTCTACGAGGGCGAGAACATGCTGGTCATCCACCCGGACGAGTGCATCGACTGCGGCGTCTGCGAGCCCGAATGCCCGGCCGAGGCGATTACCCCTGACACGACCTCCGGCGCCGAGAAATGGGTCGAGATGAACCGGCAATATGCGGAACAATGGCCGAACATCACCCGGAAGGCCCCGGCCCCCGCGGATGCCGATTCTTTCAAGGGTGTCGAAGGCAAGTTCGAAAAGTTCTTCAGCGCGGCCCCGGCTAAGCGTTGACTCCGCAGTCCGGGGCTCCCATTTAATTGAAGCGAGGACGCGCGTATCTAGTTAAAGCCCGCCGCAGTGTCGCCAGATGTTGGGGTTGTCAAGACGAAAATGCTGGTAAATCACGGGTTTGCGCCTAGTGAGTTCGTGTTGTTCTGAGACGTCTTGGCGCTGCCATCTGGAAATTCGCGGAAAATTGTGCTATACATAATTTCTAGGTGAATACGAAAGGGGCTGCGGATTTAAGCCACTGTTTCGGCTGCAGTCTCTTTTTCCGAACTGCTTATAGCTACGGGGGAAATCGGCGGTCGGCTTGTGCCGACGCCGAGGGGGTTCTTGACCGCGTTTCGACGCGTGCGAGCGAGAGGGTTGGAGCAGCAATGAGCACCAAAAAGGCCAAGGCCAAGGCGCCTTCGGCAGCAAAGAAGACGAAGTCCGCGTCCTCTGCGAAGCCGAAGAAGACGGCCAAGCCGGCGAGTTCCGCCGCGAAAGCGCCTGTCAAGAAATCGCAAGGAAAGTCGGTTCCGGTGAAGAAGACTGCCGTTCAAGCCAAGAAGCCGGCGCCAGCCAAGGTCCAGGCGAAGAAAACCCCTGTCGTGCGCAAGGTCGAGGCGAAGAAGACGCCCGAGAAGAAGGTCGCGCCGAAGAAGGTCGAAGCCGTTGCCAAGGCGCCCGAGAAGATCAACGGCCAGGCGCCAAAGAAGCCGGATGCTCTGAAGGCGCCGCCGGTCCTCAAGGCTGCTCAGGCAAAACCTCCCGTTCCCGCGAAGCCTCATGTCGGCAACGGCGCTTCCAAGGGCAGTTCCGCCCCCCGGTCGATGACGATGGCTTCGACCCCCGTCCGGCCTCCTGTCGTGGCCGTGCCCGGCCAGCCGGCGATCCTGGTAAAGCCGGCCCCGTCGGCGCCGCCGCTCTCGGGCGCCCCCCGTCCGTCGGCTGCCGGCGAGTCGGCCAAGCTCGCCACCCTGATCCGCGCGTCGGGCTTCGCCACCGGCGACCATGTCGTCTACCCGACGCATGGCGTCGGCCGGATCGTCGAGACCGAGACGCAGTTGATCGCCGGCCAGGAGTTGCACCTGTTCGTCATCACCTTCGAGAAGGACCGGATGACGCTCAGGCTGCCGATCGCCAAGGTCCGGACCTCGGGCCTCCGCAAGCTCGCCACGCGCAAGGAGATGCTGGCGGCGCTGACCAGGCTCAAGGGCCGGTCGCGGGCACGTCGGACCATGTGGAGCCGCCGCGCTCAGGAGTACGAGGCGAAGATCAACTCCGGCGATCCGAACTCGATCGCCGAGGTAGTCCGCGACCTCTATCGCAATGCCGGCCAGCCCGATCAGTCCTACTCCGAGCGCCAGATCTACCAGGCCGCGCTCGATCGCCTGGCCCGCGAATTTGCGGTGATCGAGAAGATCGACGAGACCACCGCGGCGCAGCGGCTGGAGCAGATGCTGCGAGCGGCCTGAAGCAGATAAACTCGGCGGCGCATGGCCGAACGGGACAAGTTCGCGGAGCTCAGGGCCGGTGGCCGTCTGTGGGCGGTCTCTTCGATCCATGGCGATGTCGAGCGTCTTCGGGGGTTGCATGGCGCGCTTGCACCCCGGCTCGCCGCTGACGACCGGTTGGTCTATCTCGGCAATTTCGTCGGCCACGGCTCCGGGGCTTCCGAAACCATCGATGAGCTGCTGCGCTTTCGCCTTTGGTTCCTCGCCCGGCGCCGCGCCATGGTCTGCGACCTCGCCTACCTCCGCGGCGCCCAGGAGGAGATGTGGCACAAACTCCTCCAGCTTCAGTTCGCGACCGATCCCCGCGGCGTGCTCGCCTGGATGCTGGAGCATGGTGTCGGCGCGACGCTCTCGGCCTATGGATCGAACGCCGACCAGGGGAAAATGGCGGCGCGCGATGGGCCGCTGGCAATCGGCCGCTGGACCAGCCGGCTTCGCGACGCGGTCCGCGCCAGGCCCGGCCATGACGCGTTCTTCTCCGGCCTGAGGCGGGCGGCGACCGGCGGCAGGCTCCTGTTCTGCCATGCAGGCATCGATCCCTCGCGTCCGCTCAATGCCCAGATCGACAGCTTCTGGTGGGGGAGCCCAGCCTTTCAGCAGATGGACAAGCCCTATGGCGAGTTCACCGTGGTCATCCGCGGTTACGACCGCCAGCATCCGGGTGTGGTCATGACGCCGTTCACGGCGACGATCGACGGCGGCGCCGGCTTCGGTGGCAACCTGATCGCCTGTGCCTTCGATCCCGACGGCCGGATCGTCGATCAGCTGGAGGCCTGACGTCCGCCGTTCGCCTGGCTTCGCCGGTTGGTGAAGCTCGCCTTGCCTAGGCCGGTCCCGATCGTGAGCACGCCCCAGTGGCTGACGTCCTGCATGTTCGGCACTTCGCAGAGGCCCTGCACCACGGCGTCGTTGTGCATGACCACGGCGGTATCGCGCTCCCCGATCACCGGTATCCGCTCGTGCAGAACCAGCGGCAGGTTGAAGCGCCTGCTAGACCAGTTGCCCGGGAGGTTCTGAGCCCCGCGCGCGATCGTCCCCTTCTCCTGGATCAGGCCAGGGCAGCTCACTCCGATGAAGGGGGCGAGGCGGAGCCCCTCCTTCTTCGCCTTCCGGATCGAGCGCCCGATCATTTTGACCAGGCGGTCGACGGCTTCCTTGCGGCTTGGCTTGTCGTCGGCATGGCGCCAGGGTTCGAGCGTCTTGACCTCGGCGCGGCTGAAATCGGCGCCTTCGACGGTGTTGAGCCCGACGACGCCGCAGCGGATGTTGGGCCCGCCGACGTCGACGGCGATCAGGCTGTCGAAACCTTCGAACAGCCAGGCCGGGACCAGGCGCGAGCAGCCGATAAGCCCCGCCTCGTCGGGGTGATGGTTCAGCGGAACCATATCGACCTTGATGCGCTCGCTCTTGAGGACCTCCGCGGCACGGCCGGTGGCAAGCTCGCCGATGCGGCTCTCCCGGAAGCCGCCGCCGATCGAGATGCGCTCGACCTCACGCCAGGCTTTGAGCCGGAGGAAACGACGGGTGACGCCGGCGAGCTTCTGGGCGAATTCCTCGATGGCGCCGTGCACGATGCCGGCGGCGACCGGGTCCCCCTTCAGCAACAGCATATCCAACGACTGCTACTTGAGATCAGTACTCGAGGCGCTGCCGAAAGGATCCTCGCCGACCCCGCGCGCCTTGGCGCGGATCTCGTCGAAGATCGCCCGGACGACGCGGCCGCTGGCGCGGCCGCCGACGAAGCCTTCCTCGTCGCGGATTTTCAGATGGTAGCTCTCGACGCTCACGTCCGGCACCTCGCGGGTGCCATGCACGAAGCTGGACCGGTCGTCTCTTGGGCTCGACAAGGCGTTGTCCTCCGTCGGGTCGCGAGACGCGGGCTTCGGGCTCCTTTAAACCCGACGACGCGCGGCTCGGTTCCTCAGATCGGACCGCCTCAGGCTACGCGGAACAGTTCGATGGCTCCGACACGGCCGCGGAGCTGGCGGGTGCCGAGGCTGCCGCACCCGCGCGCCTCCTGACCGGCGGCGCGCACGGTCTCACCGCTCGCCAGCACGGTGACGTCGGCCGGATCTTCCAGCAGCTTCGCCTCGCCGAGAACGCGGGCGGCGGTGTTCACCGTGTCGCCGACGATGGTGTAGTTGACGCGGCCGGCAGGGCCGACATTGCCGACGACGACGGAACCGGTGTGAAGTCCGATGGCAACGCGGATCGGCGGCAGGCCGTCTGCGATGCGCCGCTGGTTGTCGGAAGCGACGGCGCTTGCGATCCCCCGAGCGGCGCGGACTGCCCTGGCTGCGTGGTCGACCTCGATCGAGGGGGCGCCCCAGAATGCCATGACGCTGTCGCCGATGTATTTGTCGACGATGCCCTCCTCGGCCTCGACGATGCGGTCGATCAGGGCGAAGTGCTCGTTGAGGAGGGCCGCGACCTCGGACGCCGACAGTTGCTCGGAGAGGCTGGTAAACCCCCTGATATCGGTGAACATCACCGTCACCCGGCGTTCGGCCGAGGCCACCGTCGTCGTGCCCCGGCCGATCAGGTGGCCGACCAGGCGCCTCGGCACATAGGTCTCGAACCAGCGGAGCCCGGCCAGCATCTGGTTGAAGGCCCGGCCGGCGTCATCCAGTTCGCGCACCAGGCTCCGCCGGTGCGGCTTGGCGGCGGCGAGGTCAAGGCTGCGGACGGCCTCGGCGGCGCGGGCGAGCGAGAGGATCGGCCGGCCGAGGAGGCGGGCGAAGCCGACCGCGGCCAGCAGCGCGACCAGTAGGACGGCACCGCCGGCGAGGCTCGCCTGGGTCAGCCGACGCAGCTCTCGCTCGACATCCTCCTGGTGGAAATAGGTCCCGATGATCCAGGGAGTCGGCCCGAAGCCGCGGAGCTCGCGGGTGAGGAAGATGTAGACCGTTTCTCCGACTTCGACCATGTGGACCCCCGTCGCTCCTTGCGAAAGAGGCTCGATCGCGACGCGCTTGGGATCCCAGATGCGGGCCAGGACGGGATCATCGACCTGCGCGAGGAGCGGCAGGGGCCGGCGCTCGTCGGTCGCGATGGGGCGCCGCCCGGCGAGATGGGGATGGGCCAGGACCTCCTCCCGCCCGCGCAGGATGAAGGCGCGGCCATCGACATCGCCCGGGATGGTGTGAAGGGTACGCGACAGGTTCCCGACCTGGACGACTGCGGCGATCGCACCGACGAAGGCGCCGTCGCGCCAGAGCGGGGTGCGGAGGTTGATGAAGGCGCCGACCTCGCGCGTCCACAGGATCTCGCCCCAATAGGGCTGCTTGGTGCGGCTCGCCTCCTCCAGCCGCTCGCGAATGACCGGGTCGTCGCTCCAGTCATGGGCGAAGACGAGCCCCGAGCGGCCGACCAGCGTCGCCTGCCAGGCAGTGTCGACCGCCACCAGGCTGCTGACTTCGGGGGTCGCAGCGAGCGCCGTGTAAAGCACGTCCGCGACCTGCGCCCGGTTGCCGAAGTCGAGCTCGCGGGCGGCTACCATGCGGCTCAGGAATTCCGCCTGGTGGCGCGACGGCTCCAGGTGCAGGCGCACCTGCTGCTCGATCGCGCTGACCACGAGATCTGCCTTCTCAGAGAGAAGGTCGAAGGTGTTGCGCCGGTTCGAGCCGAGGCCGATGACGAGTACGGTCAGCACCGCCGCCAGCACCATGCCGCCGACACCGACCAGGAGCACGGCGGTTATCGGAATGCGCAGGCGCCAGGATCGTCGGCGAGGCTGGTCCGAGGACGGAGCGCCGCTCATTCGGCGATCACCTTGACCAGAGATCCTGCCGGCGGGCTCGCGCCATCCGCCAGCCCGTTGATGATGTCGAACCGGCGGTCGGCCGCGGTCTCGGGCGCCATCAGCTGAATCAGGCGCGGCCTCGACTCGCCCGGCTGCACCACATGCAGGCGAAGGCGCTGCGGTGTTGCGGGTGCCTCGGCCGGGCTCAGGCGGCGGAAGCTCTGGATGGTGCGGCGCAGCTCATCCGACAGCGACGGGGTCAAATGCGGCGGAACGAGGAACAGGAAGCGGTGAATCGTCGTCTCGAGGCGGATGGCAGCCAGGCGAAGATCCATCGGCCCGCGGCGGACCTGGATGCGAGCCGTCGCCGTCGCCGCCTCGAAGCCGTTGACCTGGAGCCGTTCGACCTCGTCGAGCCGGAGGCTCTTGCCCCAGACCGCCGTCAGATAGTCGGCCATCGTCGTCTGGTCGGCGCGGGCGGTATCGAAGGCGATCGCGGCCCCATTCGGGTTCTGGGCGACGACCTGGCGTGCGCCGGTGACCAGGCGGAATCCAGTCGGGACGTCGAATCCGATCCCCAACCGCGGGTGGACGAAGGTCTGGCCGCGCACCTGTCCCTGATCGGGATCGCCGCCATAGGGCAGGCCGTCGATAAGGCGAAGATAGGCGTCCTTCTCGCGGCGCCCCGGGGTGGGACCGGCCAGGGCGGCGGTGCGCTCGACCCGATCGAGCGTGCGGGGATGGGTCGCCATGATGTTCGAGCTGTCGACCTCGGCTGGCGAGCGGCCAGCGAGCTCGGTTTCGAGCCTGGCGTGCCGGTCCACCTTGGCCAGGAACCCCGACATGGCGTCGAGGGCATAGCCGGCGCGGCCTAGATAGCGGATGCCGAGAGTGTCCGCCTCGAACTCCTGGTCGCGGGAATAGCCCTGCAGCACCGATGCGGCGCTGAACGAGACGCTTTCGGCGATCCCTTCCGTTCCCGGGACGGCACCTGCGACGGCCCCGACGACAGCGGTGCCGAAGCCGGCCACGACCTGCTGGCTGTAACGCTGGGCGGCATGGCGGGCGGTCACGTGCCCGATCTCGTGGGCGAGTACGCCGGCGAGCTCGGCCTCGTCGGAGGCGAGCGCCAGCAGGCCGCGGGTTACGTAGACATAGCCGCCGGGCAGGGCGAAGGCGTTGACGACCGGTGAATCGAGCACGGTGAAGGTGAAGCGCAGCGTCGGCAGCTCGGTGACCGAGACCAGGGCCAGCCCGAGCCGCGTCACATAGTCCTGCACCTGCCGGTCGGCGTAAACGCCGCCGAAGGCACGGACGATCAGCGGGTGCTGCTCGCGCCCGACCCGGGCCTCGTCCTCCGGGCTCATGAAGCCGGTGAAGCTGCGGTCGCCCGTCGCTGGATTGACCGAGCAGCCGGCGAGCGCCGGGGCGAGAAGCAGGAGGATGAAGGCGAGGCTGCGGATCACGGGGATTTCCTTGGGCCATCATGCCGGGCCGACACGTTCTTTGCCAAGCCGCGGGTCCCGTCGCTATTATCCGCGCCCCATGACCCATGCCGAGCTTTACCCGGAGATCGACCCGCACTCGCAGGGGCGCCTCGACCTCGACAACCACCATGTGATGTATTGGGAGGTGTCCGGCAACCCGCGGGGCCTGCCGGTGCTGTTCCTGCACGGCGGTCCGGGTGCCGGCGCATCGCCGACTCATCGACGCTTCTTCGATCCCCGGGTCTACCGCATCGTGATCTTCGACCAGCGGGGATCCGGCCGGTCAACCCCGCTTGGCTCGCTGGACAACAACACCACGCCCGACCTGATCGACGACATTGAGAAGCTCCGCCGCCACCTCGGCATTGAACGCTGGGTGGTGTTCGGCGGCTCCTGGGGGTCAACGCTGGCGCTCGCCTACGGTCAGGTCCATCCAGAGCGTTGCCTCGCCTTCGTATTGCGCGGCATTTTCCTGTCGAGGAAGCAGGAGATCGACTGGTTCGTCGAGGGCGTGCGCTCGATCTACCCGGAAGCTTGGCGGGCCTTCGCCGAGCCGATCCCCGAGCTCGAGCGGAACGACCTCCTGCACGCCTATCATCGGCGCTTGGTCCATCCCGATCCGTCGGTACATCTGCCCTATGCGCGGGCCTGGAGCCGCTTCGAAGGCGCCTGCTCAACCTTGCTGCCGAACCCGGAACTGGTGGCGCAGTTCTCGTCCGACAGCCACGCGCTCGGCCTCGCGCGGATCGAGGCGCATTATTTCGTCAACGGCTCTTTCCTGCCGGAGGGTGGCCTGCTCGCGGGTATCGATCGCATCCGCCGGATCCCCACCGTCATCGTCCAGGGCCGCTACGACATGGTCTGCCCGATCGTGACCGCCGACGAGCTGACCCGGGTATGGCCCGAGGCCGAATACGTGGTCGTGCCCGACGCCGGCCATTCCGCGCTTGAACCGGGCGTGCGTACCCAACTCGTGCGCGCGACCGACCGCTTCTGTGCATTTGCCGAAGAGAAGGTGACGACATGAAGAAGCTGCCCCCGCTGAAGCCGGAGACAAGGAAGCTCCTGGCGCAGTGTTCGTCGGCGACTCTGACGACCCAGCTGTTCAAGCGGGGTTTTCGCAACGTCTTCCTGATCGGCCTGCAGCCGCTCAACCCCGAGGCTCCTGTGATGGTCGGCGAGGCCTATACGCTCCGCTACATCCCGGCCCGCGAGGACCTCGACCATCTCGGCGTCTTCGAGGACTGGGAGCACCCGCAGCGGAAGGCGGTCGAGGCGATCCCGCCCGGCCACGTGTTGGTGATGGATTGTCGCGGCGACATGCGGGCTGCCTCCGCCGGCTCGATCCTGGTCACCCGCATGATGCTGCGCGGCGCCGCCGGCGTGGTCACAGACGGCGGCCTCCGCGACTCTCCCGGCATTGCCGCGCTGCCGTTCCCGACTTACGCTCAGGGGCCGTCGGCGCCGACCAATCTGATCCACCACCACGCCGTCGACCTCAACGTGCCGATCGCGTGCGCCGGTGTCGGGGTCTATCCCGGCGACGTGATTTTCGGCGATGCCGAGGGCGTCGTGGTGATCCCGCGTCACCTCGCCGACGAGGTCGCCAAGGATGCAGCCGGACAGGAACGTTTCGAGGCGTTCGTCACCGAGAAGGTCTGGGAAGGCCGTTCGATCTTCGGCCTCTATCCGCCCAAGGATGACGTGAAGAAGGAATACGCCGCCTGGAAGCCCAAGGCCGGCGGCAAGGCGAAAAAGGGGAAGAAGAAGTGAGAGCCCTCGCCGCAGCGCTGATCGTCGCTCTCGCTTTCGCCGCTCCGGCGAAGGCCGGCGAGACCCCGAATATGCTCGACGTCTCCATGGGCGTCTTCGACCTCAACGACGACGGCTCAGCCGGCGAGGCCCGTCTGGAATGGCGCGGCAAGCCGCTGCTCTGGTGGCTCCGGCCGATGGTCGGCGGCATGGCGACCTCCGATGGTGCCGCCTATGGCTATGCCGGGTTCGCCTTCGAGCTGTGGTGGCTCGACAAGCGCGTGGTGTTGACGCCGAGCGCCGCGGTCGGCGCCTATCGCAAGGGCGACGGCAAGGACCTCGGGCATACGCTGGAATTCCGCACCGGAGCGGCGATCCACTACCGCTTCGACAACGACAGCCGGCTCGGAGTCTCGTTCCACCATCTCTCCAATGCCGGGCTCGGCCACAACAAGAAGAACCCGGGGGAAGAGTCGCTGATGCTCACCTTCGCCTGGCCGATCGGCACCGGAAAATAGTCAGATCGGGAACAGCCCGATCGCGAGTGAGAGCCCGCTCGAGGCGAGCGACGCCGCCGATACGCCGTCGGCGATGACGGTGTCGCGCGCCGCCATCTGAACCGTCTCGCCGTCGACTACCAGCTTGCCCCCTGAAGGCGTGAAGATGGCCAGGGTCGGTGCTGCCGTCAGTGCGCGCGCCGTGGGGCTCGCCTCGACGCGCTCGACCCGATGGCGGATGCGGGCGCGGTCGGTCATGACGTTGAAGTCCTCGGTCGGCCCGCCCAGCAGCTCGCATCCGGGCGCCCATTCGCCGGAGAAGGCCAGCGGCTGCATCAGCTTGTCGACCCGGGCCGAGCCGCGGGCGCCGAAATCGAGCTTCATGCCGGCGCCGGTGACCAGTGCGATCGTGCGGTCGTAGCCCTCGAAGGCGGAAAACGGGCCGGAGCGGTCGATGCGGGCGAGTGACAGCCGCCATAGGAAGCGGGTGTCCACCGTCGCACCTTCCGGCTCGACCGCGATCTCCGAGGTGATGCCGCCACCGTTCCGCCAGGGCACCGCCCGGTACTTGGCGAAGGCGAGGTGACGGATGCTCCCGGCCATGATCTCATCCTTGCCAATGGCCAACACCGCGGACGATAGCACGCGTCGCGACTTCGCGTCGTACTACGACGGCGCCAGGGGGCGTCCGCCCAGGCCGACCTTGGTCCAGGCGGCTTCGGCATTCGAGCGGCCGGGCATCGCCGTCGATCTCGGGTGCGGGGCCGGCCGCGACACGGTCGAGCTTCTCCACCGCGGCTGGCGGGTGCTCGCCATCGATGCGAGCGGGGAGGGTCTCCAACGGCTGCAGGATCGGCCCGACCTCGCTCCCAACGCGCCACTGGAGACGCGGGTTGCACGGATCGAGGAGACCGATTGGCCGGTGGCTGCGCTGGTCAATGCCAGCTTCGTGCTGCCGCTGCTGGCGCCTGAGGTCTTTCCCGCAGTCTGGGATCGCATCCGCGAGCGTCTCGTTCCTGGGGGGCGCTTCGCCGGCCAGCTCTACGGACCCAAGGACGACTGGGCGGCGCGGCCGGGACTCGCTATCCACGACCGGAGCGCAGTCGAGCAACTGCTCTCAGGCTACGCAGTCGAGCGCCTGGACGAGGTCGAGTCCGACGAACCGACGGCGCGGGGTAAGCCCAAGCACTGGCATGTCTTCCACCTGGTATTACGGAAGCTCTAGTCCGCCGCCCAGGTGGCGTTCGGGTCCATCGGATAGACCGGCCGCGGCAGGTCCTTCCAGCTGTAGCGGGAGAGGATGGGAGAGACGAGGCCGGGGCAGTCGACCTCGATGACGCGGTCATGCGGGTAGAGATGGTCGAAGCCGGCGCGGAAGTGGCCGCGCGACTTCACCACCAGCGAGCGCATCTGCTCGACGGCGATCCCGAAGCTCTCGAAATAGCCGGTGTCCAATGCCTGGGTGCGGTTGGTGATGACGACGACGCGGATGCCGCCGATCTGCAGCGTCGCCGTCGGCCCGAGCCGCATGGTGCGCCCGGCACCGGTGCCGCGCCGGCCGATGATGATGCCGTCCGACAGGTTGCGGACCGTGGCCTCGGCCTCGAACGGTTTGGAGAACTCGCTGGTCTCCGAGCGGTTGAAGCGGGCGAGGAAGGTGGCGCCGCAGCCGAGCTTGTGCGCCTCGGCCGCGAGGTCGGGATCGAAGAAGGGCGAAATCGCCAGGTCCTCGACCCTGGCCTCATGGGCAGCCTTCAGGATCCAGGTGGTATTGCCGCGGGCACCGCCGCCCGGATTGTCGGCGACGTCGGCGAACAGCAGCGCCGGCTTCGCCTTGTCGCGGTTGAGCTCCTTCATCAAGCGGATGGCGTCATCGAGCGGCGTCAGCTTCACCTGGTAGCGCTCGCGGTCGGCCCAGCAGGCCTTGGCGAGATCGCGCGCCAGCCTCTGGCCGGGATCGGCGGATCCCCGCGAGGTGACGATGATCGCCATGCCGTTGTCGGGCGTGTCCGACCAGGCGAAGCCGCCCATGATGGTGACGTTGACGATGGCGTTTTCCCGCGCCTGTCGCGCCTGGCCCATGTTGATGAGGTCGCCATAGGGGCCGCGCGCGGTCAGCATGGTCACCGACGGCGCGACCAGCGGCAGCCGGATGAAGGTCGGGTGGTAGCGCACGCCTGCCAGCAGCTCGCGCATCGCCTTCGCTGCCTCGATGCCGCGGTCCCACATGTCGACATGCGGGTTGGTGATGTAGCCGACCAGGAGGTCGGTCGAGTCCACCATCAGCTCGGAGATGTTGGCGTGGAGGTCCAGGGTGGCGACGATCGGCACATCCTTGCCGACCACCTTGCGCGCCATCTCGAACATCAGCCCGTCCGGGTCGTGATGCTCTGTCGTGATCGCAGCACCATGCTGGGAGAAATAGACGCCGTCGAGCGGAGCTGCCGCCTCCAGGCCTGCCTTCATTTGCGCCATCAGCTCAAGAAAGAAGCGGTGATCGCAGGGACCGGCGGCCGCTCCGTTGGCGATGACCAGCGGCACCGGCTCCCAGTCGCCGCCTTCGTCCATGGTCTTGATGAAGCTGGTGACGTTGGCGGCGACGCGCGGATGCGGTTTTTTCGCCTCCTCGACGATTGCCTGGCCCTCCAGATAGTTGATCCGCTCGAAGTCGGCGCGGCCGATCACCGGGGCGAAGCGGTTGCTTTCGAGAGCGAAGCCGAGAATCGCGATGCGGGGGCGCTTGGCCATGGGACGGACTCCGGAAGGAATAGGCGCCCCCATCGTCTCGTTCATTTGCTTTCGAGGCAAGGTTTGCAGCGGTACCCCCTATCGGGATAACGTTGCCGCGCCTGGGAGGCATGAATGACCTGGTCGATCGTTGCACGCGACCCGAAAACGGGCGCGCTCGGTGTCGCTGTCGCCACCAAATTCTTCGCCGTCGGCTCGATCTGCCCCTATGGGCGGAGCGAGGTCGGCGCGCTGTCGACCCAAGCGCTGGTCAATCCGTACTACGGCATCGACGGCATGAAGATGCTGGCGGCGGGCGTGCCGGCGCCCGATGCGCTTCGCCTGCTGACGACGGCCGACGAGGGCCGGGAGTCTCGGCAGTTCCACATCATCGACGCGGTCGGACGCAACGCGGCGCATACCGGGCGCGACTGCGTCGAGTGGAGCGGCCACAAGGTCGCAGACGGCGTTTCGGTCGCCGGCAACATGCTGGCCGGCCCGCAGGTGGTCGAGGAGACGCTGAAGGCCTATCAGGCGAACATGGACCAGCCGCTGGCGGAGCGCCTGATCCGAGCGCTCGAGGCGGGTGATGCGGTCGGCGGCGACAAGCGCGGCCGTCAGTCGGCCTGCCTCGTGATCCATTCGGGCGAGGAGTATCCGGAGCTCGATCTTCGCGTCGACGACCATACGCTGCCGCTGCCCGAGCTTCGGCGGCTCTGGGGCGTGGCCCGGACCCACTACCTGCCGTTCAAGAGCTGCCTTGCGAAGAAGGGGGACCCGTTCGGCATCCACGATCGCGCCAAGGTCATGGACGTCATTGCCAAGGCCCAGGCGGCGCTCTCGTGAACGCGCCGCTCCTCGCCGTCGACGCGCTCTCTACCGAATTCAAGACCGACCACGGGCATTTCCGTGCCGTCGACGAGGTGTCGTTCGCGCTCGACAAGGGGAAGACGCTTTGCGTGGTCGGAGAGTCCGGCTGCGGCAAGAGTGTCACCGCGCTGTCGATCATGGGGCTGGTGCCGAGCCCGCCCGGCTACATCGTCGGCGGCTCGATCCGCTTCGAGGGCGAGGAGCTGATCGGGCTCTCGCCCGAGCGCTACCAGAGCCTCCGCGGCAACCGCATGGGGATGATCTTCCAGGAGCCGATGACCTCGCTGAACCCGGCCTTCACCGTTGGCGACCAGATCAGCGAAGCGATCCTCCGCCACGAGCAGGTGAGCCCGGCGGAATCGAAGGCGCGTACCATCGAGCTGCTGCGGCGCGTCCGCATCCCGAGCCCGGAGAAGCGCTTCGACGACTACCCGCACAAGCTCTCGGGCGGCATGCGGCAGCGGGCGATGATCGCGATGGCGCTCTCGTGCTCTCCCGACCTCCTGATCGCGGACGAGCCGACCACCGCGCTCGACGTCACCATCCAGGCGCAGATCCTCGATCTCCTCGGCACGCTCCGGGCCGAGACCGGCATGGCGATCATGCTGATCACTCATGATCTCGGCGTCGTCGCAGAGATGGCCGACGAGGTGCTGGTCATGTATGCAGGACGCGTGGTCGAGCGGGCGCCGGCGGCGATGCTCTTCGCCGAACCACAGCATCCTTACACCATCGGCCTGATGGGCTCGGTGCCGAGGCTCGATCTCGAGCAGGATCGGCTGGCGGCGATCGAAGGCCAGGTGCCGAACCCGGCGAACCTGCCCCAGGGCTGCCGCTTCCGTGCCCGTTGCCCCTTCGCCGTCGCCGCCTGTGCCGAGGCCGAGCCGCCGCTGGTCGAGGTCGTGCCCGGCCACCAGGCTGCCTGCTTCCGCGCTCCGCTCGAGATGGCTTGAGACATGGCCCAGGCGATTCTCACCGTCGACGGACTGGTCAAGCACTTCCCGATCAAGCGCGGCATCCTGCAGCAGACCGTCGGCCAGGTGCAGGCCGTCGACGGCGTCAGCTTCTCGGTCGCCAAGGGCGAGACTCTCGGCCTGGTCGGCGAGTCCGGCTGCGGCAAGTCGACCACGGGGCGCCTGGTGCTGCGGCTGATCGAGCCGACCGCCGGCCGCGTCACCTATGACGGCCGCGAGATCTTCGGCCTCTCCGGCGGCGACATGCGCCGTCTGAGGCGCGAGATGCAGATCGTCTTCCAGGATCCCTATGCCTCGCTCAACCCGACCATGACCGTGGGATCCATGCTGCGCGAGCCGATCGAGCTGCACGGGATCGCGTCGGGCAAGGCCGCCGAGGCGCGCATCAACGACCTGCTGGGCCTAGTCGGCCTCGCGCCCTATCACGCGCTGCGCTATCCGCACGAGTTCTCCGGCGGCCAGCGCCAGCGCCTCGGCATCGCACGCGCGCTCGCGGTCGAGCCCAAGCTGATTGTCGGCGACGAACCGGTCTCCGCCCTCGACGTCTCGATCCGCGCCCAGGTCATCAACCTGATGCAGGATCTGCAGAAGCGGCTCGGCCTCTCCTACATCCTGATCGCGCACGATCTTGCGGTGGTAAAGCACATCGCCGATCGCGTCGCCGTCATGTATCTCGGCAAGATCGTCGAGCTGGCGCCGACGCGGACACTCTTCCGCCGGCCGCGGCACCCGTATACGCGGGCGCTGCTGAATGCGATCCCGGCGCCCGATCCCCGGCTCAAGCTGCCGCGCACGCTGCTCGAAGGCGACGTGCCGAGCCCGATCGACCCTCCGCCCGGCTGCCGCTTCCACACGCGCTGCGCCTATGCGGTCGAGCGCTGCCGGGTGGAGGAGCCGCCGCTGATCGCGGATGCCGACGGCCATGCGACCGCCTGCCATCTCTGGCCGGAGATCGCCGACAGGGTCGGCGCCGGCGTCGGCGAGCACAAGCTTCCCGAGAACCCGCGGCTGGAGCGGCTGAAGGCCGCCTTCAGGCCAGCTTGATAGGTAGTCTTACTAACGATACAGTCGATGCAACGTGGTCCTCGGGGGCGAGCTACGAAACAAGCACAATTGCTGGGAGACCGATCATGAAGCGCGTAGTTCTGCCGCTGCTGGCGCTGAGCTTGATGACGAGCGTCGCATCGGCTCAACAGAATCTCCGTATCGGCCTTGCCGAGGACCCGGACATCCTGGACCCGACGCTGGCCCGTACCTTCGTCGGCCGTATCGTGTTCATGGCGATGTGCGACAAGCTGCTCGACATCGACAAGGACCTGAAGCTGGTTCCGCAACTCGCGACCGAATGGTCGTGGTCGCCCGACCAGACCGCGGTGACCTTCAAGATCCGCCCGAACGTCATGTTCCATGACGGCGAAAAGATGGATGCCGAGGCGGTGCGCTACTCGCTCGACCGCCACCTCAATCTCCAAGGCTCGTTCCGCCGTTCCGAAATCAATGTCGTCAAGTCGATCGACGTGGTCGACCCGACTACGGTCAAGGTCAGCATGGCGACGCCGTTCGCGCCACTGCTGGCCCAGTTCACCGATCGCGCCGGCATGGTGGTCTCGCCCAAGGCGGCGACGGCCGCCGGCGCCAATTTCGGCGCCAAGCCGATCTGCGCCGGTCCTTACAAGTTCGTCGAGCGGGTCCAGCAGGACCGCATCGTGGTCGAGAAGTTCAAGGAGCACTGGAACGCCTCGGCCTACAACTTCGACCGCATCACCTACCTGCCGATCGTCGACGGTACCGTCCGCCTCGCCAACCTCCGCTCCGGCCAGATCGACATGCTGGAGCGCCTGCAGGCGAGCGACGTCGCCGAGGTGAAGAAGGACGCCCGGGTGAAGTTCGCGTCGCTGACCGGACTCGGCTACACTGGCCTCACTCTCAACGTCGCCAATGGCGATCGGGCGAAGACCAACGTGCTGGCGAAGGACAAGCGCATCCGCCAGGCGCTCGAGCTGTCGATCGACCGCGACGCGATCAACCAGGTCGTGTTCAACGGCGAGTTCAACGCCGGCAACCAGTGGGTCCCGCCCACCAATCCCTGGTACGTGAAGTCGGTCGCCACGCCGAAGCGCGACATTGCCAAGGCGAAGGACCTGCTGAAGGCGGCCGGCGTCGCCAACCCGTCCTTCACCCTGATGGTCCCGACCGGCAACGAGGCCCAGCAGGTCGCCCAGGTCATCCAGTCGATGATCAAGGAGTCGGGCTTCGACATGAAGATCCAGCAGGTCGAGTTCGCGACCTCGCTGCAGTCGGCGCAGAAGGGCGACTTCGACGCCTTCCTGATCGGCTGGTCGGGCCGCGTCGATCCAGATGGCAACCTGACGGCGTTCATCGCCTGCGACGGCGGCCAGAACGACGGGAAGTACTGCAACCAGGAGGTCGAGGCCGCGCTCAAGCTCACGCGCTCGACCAGCAACTTCGAACAGCGGGCGACCGCCTATGAGAAGATCGCCAAGATCCTCGCCGACGACATGCCGCGGGCCTATCTCTATCACCCGACCTGGTTCTGGGCGATGAACCCGAAGCTGGCCGGCTTCCAGCCGGTCCCCGACGGGATGATCCGCCTGAACGGCATGAAGATGAACTGAGCGAAAGCGGCAACACTCGGCGAAGAAGCGAGCCATGCTCACCTTCATCGTCCGCCGCATTCTGATCAGCATTCCCACGATCGTCTTCGTCTCGATCGTGGTGTTCGGACTGCAGCTCCTCCTCCCCGGCGATCCGGCACTTGCCCTCGCTGGGGAGGAGCGGGACCCGCAGCTCATCGCCGAGCTGCGCCGGCTCTACAACCTGGATCAGCCGATCTGGCGGCAATACCTGATCTGGGTCGGCAATGTGCTGCAGGGCAATCTCGGGGAGTCGATCCGGCTCAAGATGCCGGTCGGCGATCTGGTCGCGGCCAAGCTGCCGGTGACGATGCAGCTGGCATCGATGGCGATCCTCATCGCCGTCTGCGTCGGCATCCCGATGGGCATCGTCTCGGCGGTGAAGAAGGAGACGATGCTCGACTACGGCGCCAACGTGGTCGCGCTCTCCGGCATCTCGGTGCCGAGCTTCTGGCTCGGCATCATGATGATCATGCTGTTCTCGGTGCATCTCGGTTGGCTTCCCGCCTCGGGCTTCGTCAAGCCGAGCGAGAGCCTGTCGCAGAACCTTAAGACGATGATCATGCCGGCCTTCGTCTTGAGCAGCGTCACCACGGCGATCTTCATGCGCCACACCCGCTCCGCCATGCTGGCGGTGCTGCGCTCGGACTATGTCCGGACGGCGCGGGCCAAGGGGCTCCGCGAGCCGCGCGTCGTTTTCCGCCATGCGCTCCGCAACGCCATCATCCCGGTGGTGACGCTGGGCGCCATCCAGCTCGGCGAGCTGATGAGCGGCGCGGTCCTGACCGAGCAGATCTTCACCATCCCGGGATTCGGCAAGCTGATCGTGGACGCGGTCTTCAACCGCGACTACGCCGTGGTCCAGGGCGTCGTCCTCTGCACGGCGACGGGCTTCATCTTCCTCAATCTCTGCGCGGACCTGATCTACTTCATGGTCAATCCGCGGATGCGAGGCTGATCCGATGGTCGCCGTCACCACAGCCGCGACCGAGGACGTTCTCCGCCGGCCGAGCGCCTTCCGCCGGCTGATGCGCCGGAAGGGTGCGGTGGTCGGCCTTTGCGTCGTCTCTATTTTCGTCCTTATCGCCATCCTGGCGCCGTGGCTGGCGCCCTACGACCCGATCGCCACCAATTTCCTTCAGGTCAGGAAGCCGCCCAGCGCCGAGCACTGGATGGGCACCGACGAGATCGGGCGCGACCTGATGAGCCGCCTCATCTACGGCGCCCGGGCCTCGCTGCAGGCCGGCGTCATCTCGGTGATGATCGCGGTCTGCTTCGGCGTGCCGCTCGGGCTTCTCTCCGGCTACTGCAAGGGCTGGGTCGATTCGCTGATGATGCGGATCGTCGATGCCTTCCTCGCCTGCCCGTTCCTGATCCTCGCGATCGCCATGGCCGCGTTCCTCGGTCCCAGCCTCACCAACGCCATGATCGCGATCGGACTCACCGCCATGCCGATCTTCGTCCGCCTGGTTCGCGGCCAGGTCCTGGCGGTGACGGTCGAGGACTATGTCGAGGCGGCGCGTGCGCTCGGCAATCCGCATGTCAGGATCGCCGTCCGCCACGTGCTGCCCAACATCGTGGCGCCGGTGCTGGTGCAATCGACCCTCGCCATTGCCCAGGCGACGCTGGCGGAGGCGGCGCTGTCGTTCCTGGGCCTCGGCCAGCAGCCGCCGGATCCGAGCTGGGGCAGCATGCTCAATGTCGCCCGCCAGTTCATCAGCCAGGCGCCCTGGATGTCGTGGTGGCCGGGACTCGCGATCGCGACCGTCGTGCTCGCCTTCAATCTTCTCGGCGATGGCCTTCGCGACGCGCTCGATCCCAAAGAGACCTGAGGCAAACCAGTCCTGAAACGGAACGGGCGGCGCCGTCGGCGCCGCCCGTTTGCGTTGAGCCTGTGGCGGGGCTCAGGACATCTTCGGCTTCGCCGGCTTCTTGGCCGCGGCCTTCTTGGCGGTCGCCTTCTTCGCAACCGGCTTCTTCGCGGTTGCCTTCTTGGCGGTCGCCTTCTTCGCGGCGGGCTTCTTCGCCGCCGGCTGGGTCATGGTGGAGGTCTGCGCCAGGGCGGCGTTGGTCAGAGCCGGCTGGACGGCGAACAGACCAAGAACGATAGCGGCGGGGAGGAGGATCTTGAGGCGCATCGGGGGAGCTCGTGGAGGAAAGTTGCAGGAAAGATCAAGATACTAGCGAGATCTAAACAAACGCAAGGTTTCGCAAGGCGGATCGGCGCATTTCTACAAGGGTGTGACAATTCCCGTCGGCGCCGGCAGATCGAGGGTGGCCGCGAGGCCGCCGAAGCGGGATCGCCCGAGCGTCACCTGCCCGCCATAGAGCAGGGTCAGGTCGCGGACGATGGCGAGACCATGCCCGCTTCCGGGCACCGATTCGTCCAGCCGGCGCCCGCGCTCGAACGCCTCGCCGTGAAAGGCCTCCGCCATGCCCGGGCCGTCATCCTCGACCACGAGCGCGAGGCGGCCGCCGGTGCTCCGCGCGGTCACCAGCACCCGGGCTCCCGCCCATTTGCAGGCATTGTCCATCAGGTTGCCCGCCATCTCCTCGAGATCCTGACGCTCGCCCCGGAACTGCACGTCATCCGGCACGTCGACGTCGATCTCGAGGTCACGCTCGGCATAGATCTGGGCGAGCGTGCGGCCGAGGCCGTCGAGCACGTCGGCGACTGGCGTCCGGCGATAGACCCCGCCCTCGGGGCCCGCCATGCTTGCCCGCGCCAGGTGGTGCTCGACATGCTTGCTCATCATGGTCGTCTGCGTCCGCACCACGTCGGCGAGCGGACCCTTGTCGATGCTGGCGCGCGCCGACAGCACCGAGATCGGGGTCTTGAGAGCGTGGGCGAGGTTGCCGACATGGGTGCGGGCCCGCTCCATCACGGTCGCGTTGTGGCGGACCAGCTGGTTGATCTCATCGACCAGCGGCTGAAGTTCGCCCGGATAGTTGCCCGCGATCTCGGTTGCCTGGCCGGCGCGCACCCGGGCGAGCGCCCGGCCGACGGCGGCGAGCGGCCGGAGGCCCACCCGGATCTGGACGACGACGGCGGCGAGCAGCCCCACGCCGAGAAGGGCGAGCGCGGCACTCACCGATCCGGCGAATCGGCTGGCGTGCTCCTCGATCTCCGAGCGGTCGACGGCGACCGTGAAGGTCACCGGCGCGCGCGCGCCTGGCAGCAGCAGGGTGCGGGTCAGGACGACCAGCTGCTGGTCGTCGGGTCCTTCGATCTGCTGGGGGTCCGGGCTCGGCGCCATCGGCAGCGTCTCGTCGCCGAGCGAACGCGAACGAAGCGTGTTCCCGTCCGGAACATGGACCTGCCAATAGACGCCGGAGCGCGGCTCCTGATAGCGGATGTCGCCGTGGGGACGCTGCATCACCGGCCGGCCGTCGCTGGCGACGGAGGTCGCCCCGATCAGCGCGCCGAGTCTCGCCTCAGCGTCCCGGCGGACATCGTAGTCGACGCGATCGCTGAGCGCAGCATCGAGGAGGATGCCGGCGGCGACGAGGCTGACGACGATCCAGATCCCGGCGGCCAGGACGAGCCGGCCGACGAGGGACCTAGGCCGTGCCCGCCACGCCACGGTCGGACGGATGAGCGATCAGGTAGCCCTGGCCACGGACGGTGGTGATGAGATCGGAGCCGAGCTTCTTCCGGAGGCGTCCGATGAACACCTCGATCAGGTTCGAATCCTTGTCGTAGGCGTGGTCGTAGATGTGCTCGGCCAGCTCGGAGCGCGACACGGTACGTCCCATATTGCGCATGAGATAGGAGAGGATCTTGTATTCCTGGCCCGAGAGGCGGACGAGCTGACCCTCGTTGGTCACCCGGTGGCTCTGGGTGTCGAGCATGACCTCGTTCCAGCGCAGCACCGACTTGGCGCCCCCGGCTGTCCGCCTGAGGATGGCCCGGAGCCTGACCAGAACCTCCTCGACCTGGAACGGCTTGGTGACGTAGTCGTCGGCGCCGGCCTCGAAGCCCGCGATCTTGTCGCCCCAGCGCGAGCGCGCGGTCAGCACCAGGACCGGCATGTCGCGCCGCTCCGCCCGCCAGCGCTTCAGGACCGAGAGGCCGTCGACGGTCGGGACGCCGAGGTCCAGGACGACGGCGTCGAATTCGTCCTCCGAGCCGCGGGCGAGCGCCAGCGCGCCGTCGGTCGAGAGTTCCACCTGATAGGCGTCACGCCGGAGCGCCTCCGCCAGGTGAGGCCCGAGTTCGGGATCGTCCTCGACGACGAGAATGCGCATGGGTCTGGTGTCCTAGCCGCCGAGCGCCAGCACGCCGGCAATCAAAGCCGCCGTCATTCCGCCGGCGGCGAACACGCCGACCAAACCTGAAAGATCCTTGAGCTTACGGAGCATTTGGCCAATCCAGTCCATCGACTGCAAATTTCCGTGAAGTCTATCATAGTCCTTCAGCGCCCTGGAACCCCGTGGACACAGGCTGCGATCGCTGGATGAGGCGCGCCGGCCTTGCGTGACGCTCTTTCAAAGATATGGTAGATTTCGGTATTTCCGTGA
>CAMDFP010000030.1 GCA_945897335.1 Asaia bogorensis
AGGCGGTGCTGCGCGAACAGCTCGGCGTCAACAAGCCGCTGCTGCGCACATTCTTCGACTACACCACCGGCATCGTGCTGCGCGGCGACTTCGGCAACTCGACCCGCTTTCGCTCCAGCGCCGCCGTCCTCATCGGCGAGCGCATTCCCGCGACCCTGGAGCTGGCGCTGACCGCGCTGTTGCTGGCGCTGGTGATCGCCATGCCTTTGGGCATCCTCTGTGCGCTGCGGCAGGGCACCGCCATCGACTATTTCGGCACCCTCGTCTCGGTTCTGGGCATCGCCGTGCCCGGATTCCTGGTCGGCATCCTGCTGATCCTGATCTTCTCGGTCGAGCTGGGATGGCTGCCGTCGACCGGCTACAAGGGCTCGGTCGTTGTCGCCGCCTGGAACGCGCTGCTGGCCTGGGACTTCGCCATCCTGTGGGACCGGCTCCGCTACATCCTGATGCCGGCGGCGTCGCTCGCCTTCGCCGTGATCGCGCTCAACGTGCGCCTGATCCGCTCGACCATGCTCGAGGTCATCCGCCAGGACTACCTGCAATTCGCCCGTGCCAAGGGCGTGCCCGAGCGCACGGTTTACCTGAAGCACGCGTTCCGGAACGCGCTGATCCCGACCGTCACCATCGTCGGGCTCCAGCTGGGCAACCTGCTCGGCGGCACCTACATCATCGAGAACGTCTTCGCCTGGCCCGGCATCGGGCGGCTCGCGGTGCAGAGCATCTTCTGGCGCGACTATCCCCTGATCCAGGCCAACGTCCTGATCGCCGCCTGCCTCTTCGTCGTCCTCAACATCCTGGTCGACCTCACCTACCGGTTGATCGACCCTCGCATCCGCTATGCCCGCCGCTGAGCCCGTGACCCTGATCGACACCGCCGAGGCGCTGGACCCACCGGTCTCCGCCGGGCGGCGCTTCCTGACCGAGCTTCTGCGCAGCCCCAAGGGCCTGACCGGCTTCGTGCTGATCCTCTTCGTGGTCTTCGTCGCAATCTTCGCGCCGCTGCTGGCCCCGCACGACCCGGCGCGCCAGACCCTCTCGGTCCGCTTCCAGCCGCCAGCCTTCGCCGAGGACGGCAACTGGAATCATGTGCTGGGCGGCGACAATCTCGGCCGCGATATCTTCACCCGCGTGATCTACGGCTCCCGCACCTCGATCATGGTGGCGCTGCTGGTCGTGTTCGCCGCCATGGTCACGGGCTCGATCCTCGGCGCCATCTCAGGCTATTTCGGCGGCGTGATCGACGCGGTGATCATGCGCGTGGCCGACTTCCAGCTCTCCTTCCCCTTCATCCTGGTGGCGCTGCTGCTGCTGGCCATCGTCGGGCCGGGGTTCTGGACCATGGTGTTCGCGCTTTCGGTGGCCCTCTGGGTCAGCTTCGCGCGTCTCGTCCGCGGCGAGACGCTGAAGATCCGCGAGCTCGAATACATCCAGGCGGCGAAGTCGATCGGCGTCGGCCATGCGGCGATCATCTTCGGCCATGTGCTGCCGAACGTGCTGCCGATCATCATCGTGCTGGCGACCCTCGATATCGCTGCCGTCGTCCTCTACGAGGCGGCGATCAGCTTCCTCGGTCTCGGCACGCAGCCGCCGACCCCCTCCTGGGGCGGGATGATCAGCGAGGGCCGCAACTACCTCTATGAGAACTACTGGATGGCGCTGGGTCCGGGCATCGCCATCATGACCACCTCGATCGCCATCAACCTGTTCGGCGACTTCCTCCGCGACACCTACGACCCGCGCCAGGAGCGGCTGTGAGCGAGCCGCTGCTGCAGATCGACAACCTGGTCACCCGCTTCCCGACCAAGCGGGGGCAGCTCACCGCCGTCGACGGCGTCAGCCTGAGCTTGGAACGCCGCGAGACCCTGGGCCTGGTCGGCGAGAGCGGCAGCGGCAAGTCGGTGCTGGGCCTCTCGGTCATGCGGCTGGTGCAGAAGCCGGGGCGGATCGACTCCGGGTCCATCCGCTTCGACGGCAAGTCGCTGCTCGACATCGCGCCGGAGGAGATGCGGCGCCTCCGCGGCCAGCGCCTCGCCATGATCTTCCAGGACCCGACCGCGACCTTGAACCCCGTCCTCACCATCGGCGAGCAGATCGCCGAGGTGCTGCGCTGGCACACGCCGGAGATGAGCCCGGGCGAGATGCGGGACCGCGTCGTCGCCATGCTTGACCGGGTCGGCATTCCCAATGCCGGCCGGCGCTACGGCGACTACCCGCACGAGTTCTCCGGCGGCATGCAGCAGCGGGTGATCATCGCCGCCGCGCTCATCCTGAACCCGGCGCTGGTCATCGCCGACGAGCCGACCACGGCGCTCGACGTCACCGTGCAGGCGCAGATCCTGGAACTGCTCAGGAAGCTGAAGGACGGCGAGCCGGAGACCGCGATCATCCTGGTGAGCCACGATCTCGGCGTCGTCGGCGAGATGTGCGAGCGCATCGCCGTCATGTATGCCGGCAACCTGGTCGAGGTCGCATCGGCCGACGACATCCTGGACGATCCGAAGCATCCCTACACCGTCGGCCTGATCGCCTCGATCCCGCGTATCGACCGCGAGGCCGGCGCCTTGCAGCCGATCCCCGGCCGCCTCGCCGACCCGGTCTCCCCGCCCCCCGGCTGCAAGTTCAACCCGCGCTGCGCCTACGCCTTCGACCGCTGCCGGGTCGAGCGCCCGGTGTTGAAGACCCTCGCGCCCGGCCGCCAGGCCGCCTGTCACCTCCATGACTGACGCTGCCGAAACGCCCCTGGTCGATGCGACCGACCTGACCGTGCATTTCGCCGGCCGCGGCAACCTGCTCGGCCGCCTCACCGGCAAGAAACAGGTGGTGCACGCCGTCAACGGCATCACCTTCTCGATCGGCCGCCAGGAAGTGCTGGGGCTGGTCGGCGAAAGCGGCAGCGGCAAGACCACCACAGGCCGCGTGCTGGCCCGCCTGGTGCCGCCGACCGGCGGCCGGGTGAGCCTCGACGGCGTCGACTGGCTGGCGCTCAAAGGCTCGGCGTTGCGCCAGCGCCGCCGCGACGTGCAGATGATCTTCCAGAACCCGTTCGCCTCGCTGGACCCGAAATGGGCGGTCGAGCGCATCGTCGCCGAGCCGCTGAGGACGCATGAGCGGCTGACGGCGCCGGAGCTGCGCGGCCGGGTCGCCTCGCTGCTGGAGAGCGTCGGCCTCGATCCCCGCCTGATGACCCGCTACCCGCACCAGTTCTCAGGCGGCCAGCGCCAGCGCATCGGACTTGCACGCGCCATGGCGCTGAACCCGCAGCTCCTGATCGCCGACGAGCCCGTCTCCGCCCTCGACGTCTCGATCCAGGCGCAGATCCTGAACCTGCTGGCCGAGTTCAAGGCGCGCCACCGCTTGAGCATGCTGTTCATCTCCCACGACCTCGCCGTGGTCCGCCACGTCTCCGACCGCGTCGCGGTGATGTATCTCGGCACGCTCGTCGAGATCGCCGAGACCGCCCTGCTCTACCGGACGCCGCGCCACCCCTATACCCAGGCGCTTCTGTCGGCGATCCCCGATCCCGCCAAGCGGAAGTCCCGCAAGACCGTGGCCTTGAGCGGCGAGATCCCGAGTCCGCTGAACCCGCCCAGCGGCTGCGTCTTCCACCCGCGCTGCCCCATGGCCCAGGCGATCTGCTCGGTCGAGACGCCGAAGCTGCGCCCGATCGCCGACGGGCAATACGCCGCGTGCCATTTCGCCTGAGGCTTCGCCCCCCCCTCTCCCGGCGAAGCCGGGAGAGGGGGCACGAGGCGTGTCACTCCAGACCCGCCATTCTTGACTTGGCCGGCGCCCGCCCCGCATCCTCAACCTAAGCATTAAGGGTCGGGGGGATGATGGCTTCGTCGGTGCTGTTCAAGAACATGGAGCTGCTGGATCCGCGCTGGGATTCGGCGCGGGGCGGTTACCAGGTGCTGGTCGAGGGCGAGACCATCAAGGAGGTCTCGGACAAGCCGATCTCGGCGGCCAAGGCCCAGGTGGTCGATTGCGGCAAGCGCACCCTGATGCCGGGACTGATCGACTGCCACGTCCATGTGATGCTGAGCGAGGTCAACATCCGGGCGCTGGAGTCGATCCCGCTGACCTTGATGACCGCGCGCTCGGCAGAGCTGATGCGCGGCATGATCGACCGGGGCTTCACCACCGTCCGCGATACCGGCGGCGCCGACTGGGGGCTCAAGACCGCGGTCGACACCGGGTTGCTCGCCGGCCCGCGCCTGTTCATCTCCGGGCGCGCCATCGGCCCGACCGGCGGCCATTCGGACTCACGCCGGCGCACCGACTACGGCACCAGCTGCGGCTGCTGCAACGCCATGGTCCATGGCATGGCGATCGCCGACGGCGCCGACGAAGTGCGGAAGACCGTGCGCGAGCAGATGCGCCAGGGCGCCGACCAGATCAAGATCATGTGCTCGGGCGGCGTCGCCTCTCCCTACGACCCGCTGGACAGCCTGCAGTATTCGCCGGGCGAGATCGCGGCGGCCACCGACGAGGCCGCCAATTTCGGCCGCTACGTGCTGGCCCATGCCTATACGCCGGAGGCGATCACCCGCGCCGTCACCAACGGGGTGCGCACCATCGAGCACGGCAACCTGATCGACGCCAAGTCGGCGAAGCTGCTGGCCTCCAAGGGCGGCTTCATGATCGCCAACCTGGTGACCTATTTCGAGATGAAGGAGCGGGCGGCCTCGTTCGGCATGAGCGCCGACATGCTGGCCAAGAACGACATCGTGCTGGAAGGCGCGCTGCGCTCGCTCGAGATCTGCAAGAAGGCCGGCGTCGAGGTCGGCTTCGGCACCGATCTCCTGGGCCAGCTGCAGACCGAGCAGAGCAAGGAGTTCATCCACCGCGCCAAGGTGCTGAAGCCGATCGAGATCATCCGCCAGGCGACCACCATCGGCGCCAAGATCATCCGCCAGGAAGGCAAGCTCGGCATCGTCGAGCCCGGCGCCTTCGCCGACTTCATCCTGGTCGACGGCAATCCCTTGAAGAAGCTGGAGCTGTTCATCGACCAGGGCGCCCATCTGCCGGTGATCATGAAGGCGGGCAAATTTCACAAGAATGGGCTCAAATAATGGCCTCCCCCGCTCCCGCCTCCACCCTCTTCCGCAATCTCAGCCTGCTCGACCCGCGCTGGAAGGAAGCCCGCGGCGGCTACGAGGTGCTGGTCGAAGGCGAGACCATCAAGGAGGTCTCCGACAAGCCGATCAAGGCGGCGAAGGCCAGGATCGTCGACTGCGGCAAGCGCACGCTGATGCCGGGCCTGATCGACTGCCATGTGCACACCATGCACAGCGAGGTCTATATCAGCCGCCTCGAAGGCATGCCGCTGACGCTCATGGCCGCGCGCGCGACCGAGCGCCTCAAGTCCTTCATCGGCCGCGGCTTCACCACCGTGCGGGACGCCGGCGGCGCCGACTGGGGGATCAAGACCGCGGTCGAGTCCGGCCTGATCAAAGGCCCCCGCATGTTCATCGCCGGCCGCTCGATCGGCCCGACCGGCGGCCACAACGACCGCAACCGCCGCACCGACTCCGGTGCCCTCTGCAACTGCACCAACGCCATGGTCTTCCTCCGCCACCTGGCCGACGGCCCGGACGAGGTGCGAAAGGCCGCGCGCGAGCAGATGCGCCAGGGCGCCGACCACATCAAGCTGATGTGCTCGGGCGGTGTCGCCTCTCCCTACGATCCGATCGACTCTCTGCAATTCACCGTCGAGGAGATCACCGCCGCGGTCGAGGAGGCGCATGCCTTCGGCCGCTACACCCTCGCCCACGCCTATACGCCGGAGGCGATCACCCGCGCGGTCTCCTGCGGGGTGCGCACCATCGAGCACGGCAACCTGATCGACGCCGCGTCGGCCAAGCTGATGGCGAAGAAGGGCGCCTACATGGTCGCCAACCTGGTGACCTACTTCGCCATGCGCGAGCGCGCCGCCGAGTTCGGCATGACCCGCGACATGCTGGACAAGAACGAGATGGTGATCGACGGCGGCCTCAAATCGCTGGAGATCTGCAAGAAGGCAGGCGTCAAGGTCGGCTACGGCTCCGACCTCCTGGGCCAGCTCCATTACGAGCAGAGCAAGGAGTTCATCTTCCGCCGCGAGGTCCACACGCCGCTCGAAGTCATCCGCCAGGCGACCCTGGTCGGTGCCGAGATCGTGCGCATGGAAGGCAAGCTCGGCGTGGTCGAGCCCGGTGCCTTCGCCGACCTGATCCTGGTCGACGGCGATCCGGTGAAGAAGCTGGAGCTGTTCCTGGACGAGGGCGCGCACCTGCCGGTGATCATGAAGGGCGGGGCGTTCCATAAGAACGCCCTGTCGTGAGACCCCTCTCCGCCTAAGGAGGAGGAGTCTCTGCCTCTGAGTGACTTTTCAGTGATGGCCGGCGTTACTTCTTGGTGACACCGGACTCTTTCACGCACTCGCCCGAACCGGCCTTCCTCCTGATTTGCTAGTCTCCCCGCGAAGGGACGCTAAGATCAGTGAGTGGAGGGAAGCCCGGTTGATGAGGCAGGGTAGCGGCCGACGGCCTTCCGTTCCCGTCCGATGCCGGGCCGCTTCGCGGCGCCTCGAGGCAGTTCCGGTTCGCGGTGGACGATGACGTCCGTGGCCGTCGACGACCGCGTCAACATCCTCCTGGTCGGCGACCAGCCGGACAAGCTGCTCAGCTACGAGGTCGTGCTCCAGGAGCTCGGCGAGAACCTGGTCAAGGCCGGCGCCGCGCGCGAGGCCCTCGAGCACCTGCTGAAGACCGACATCGCCGTGATTCTGATCGACGTCTGCATGCCGGAGCAGGATGGCTTCGAACTCGCCACCACGATCCGCGCGCATCCGCGCTTCCAGAAGATCGCCATGATCTTCATCTCGACGATTCGGGTGGCCGAGGTCGACCGGTTCCGCGGCTACGAGGCCGGCGCCGTCGACTACCTGCCGATTCCGGTGGCCCCGGAGATGCTTCGCGCCAAGGTCCGCATCTTTACCGAGTTCCATCGCAAGACCCGCGACCTCCAGCGGCTGAACGCCGAGCTGCAGCAGCGGGTGGCGGAGCGCACCGCGGCGCTGGAGGCTTCGACCGAGCGGCTGCGTCAGAGCGAGGAACGGCGCAGCCTGGCGCTGGCGGCCGCCCAGATGGGCTCTTGCGAGGTCGACCTGACGACCGGCGTGGCGACGTGGGACGAGGGCCAGTGCCGCATCTTCGGCGTTCCCGGCCCGGAATACCGGGCAACGCTGGACGACCTCCGCCCCCTGATCCACGCCGAAGATTGGGAGGCGCTGCACGACTTCGGCCGCCAGATCATCACCGAGGGCCGCTCGGGCCAGACCGAGTTCCGCATCCTCAGGCCCAACGGCGAAATGCGTTGGTGCTCGGCCTCCTTCGCCGCCAGCCTATCGCCCTCGGGCGAGCCGTTGCGGGTCAGCGGCGTCACGCTCGACATCACCGAACGCCGGGAGGCCGAGCAGAAGCAGACGCTGCTCGCCCTCGAAGTCGACCATCGGGCGCGGAACATGCTGGCGGTGGTGCAGTCCATCCTCCGCCTGACGCGCGCCGACTCCGTCTCCGACATAGTGACGGCTCTCGACGGGCGCATCCGCGCGCTCGCCCGCGCGCAAACGCTGCTGTCCAACTCCCGCTGGCAGGGCGCCGATCTCGGGCGGCTGGTCTCCGAGGAGATGGATCCCTACCGCGACGACGAGTCCGAGCGCGTGATCACCGGCGGGACGGCGGTCATACTGCGTCCGACTCTCGCCCAGGCCCTGGCGCTGGCGCTGCACGAGCTCGCCACCAACGCCGCCAAATACGGCGCGCTGTCGGTGCTCTCCGGCCACGTCTCGGTCACCTGGGAGCTGCGGCCCGACCACCTGCTGCTGCAATGGACGGAATCCGGGGGGCCGGCGGCGGCGCCCCCGACCAAGCGCGGCTTCGGCACGCGCGTGGTGGTGGCGAGCATCGAGCAGGATCTCGGCGGCCGTGCCACCTTCAACTGGCGGAACGACGGCCTCAAATGCACGCTCTCGGTACCGAGGACGCATGTCGCCGAAATGCCGCAGGCGCGCCGCGAGGCCCCCCGGGTCCAGGCCGGCGTCGCGGCCTCGACGCCGGCGCCCAATCCCGGCGGCCGCCGGGTGCTGCTGGTGGAGGACGAGGCCCTGGTCGCCATCATGATGCGCGACATGCTGACCGACCTCGGCTATTCGGTGGTCGGACCGGTCGGCGCCCGGACGACGGCGATCGCCGCCGCCCGCCAGGCCGACATCGAAGGGGCAGTTCTCGACCTCAACCTCCGCGGCGAGACCACCTATCTCGTCGCCGACGAGCTGAACGCGCGCGGCATCCCGTTCATCTTCCTCACCGGCTACGACCGGGGCGTGATCGACCGCCGCTATGCCGGCGCGCCGCTGCTGCAGAAGCCGGTGGACGAGCAGACGCTGCAGCGCGCGCTGGCGGCATTTCTCGACTCAGGCAACCGCGCCCCGCCGGCGGACGTGGTCATGGAGGCGGCCCCGGCGCAGGCCGCGCTGGCGCGGTAGGAGCCGCCCGGGGAGCGCCCGGCACGCGAAACTCGCGTATGCTGTCATCCGGATTTCTGCCGCAGCGATCAGTGAATGCCATCCCCTTCGACCCGCGACGAGCTTCGCCTTCTTCAAGGCCATGACCTGTTCGGACGGCTCGCACAGGCCGAGCTCGAGAAGATCCTATCCTTCGCCCGGACCGAGACCTATGCGGCGAAGGAGACCATCTTCCTCAAGGGCTCTCCCGGCCGCGGCCTGATGGCGGTGATGGAAGGACGCGTGCAGATCCAGGCGCCCAGCGCCGACGGCCGCACCGCCGTGCTCAACGTCATGGAAGCCGGAGACATCTTCGGCGAGATCGCGCTGCTGGACGGACGCGACCGTTCGGCCGACGCGGTGACGATGATCCCCTGCCGCCTGTTGGTCGTCGACCGCCGCGAGTTCATCCCGTTCCTGCGCCAGAACGCCGACGTGGCGCTCAACCTGATGGCCATCCTCTGCGAGCGCATCCGCCGGACCACCGAGCAGGTAGAGGACCTGTTGTTCCTCAACCTGCACACGCGGCTCTCCAAGAAGCTGCTGAGCCTGGCGACCGAGTTGGGCAGCAAGGCGCCGGACGGGCGGCGGCTGACCCCGGCGCTCTCCCAGCGCGAGCTCGCGACCATGGTCGGGTTCACCCGGGAAAGCGTCAACAAGCAGCTCTCGCAATGGCAGCGCGACGGGATGATCGAGACCCGAAACGGCCAGATCGTCCTCCTCGACGAGGACCGGCTCAGCGACTTCGCCGAGGGCATGCCCTGAGGGCTCTCCGGAGCGCTCTCTCCGGATGAAATTCCGGCCCCTGTGAACCGCTTCACACGTCTTCCCCCGCCTCCCCCGGTATTCAACTACCCAAGGCCGAGGGGTCGGCCGGTCTCGGGGAGGGGATGATGCGGACGACAGCGGAGCAGCGTTGGACGGAGCAACCGTTCGGGGTCCCCGCTCTCGGGCGGGACCCGGTCCGGGGCGAGAAAGCTCCGACGCCGGGCACGGCGGCAAGGGCAGCCGGCACGGTGCTGCCGGCCGGCGCGAACGTCCTGCCTCTTCCCCGCGGCGCCTCCCTGCCGTTGTCGCCGGAGATCCTCAGGGAAGCGATCGACCACCTGCCGCTCGCCGTCCTCGTCGTGCACGCCAATGGCACGATCGCGACCTGCAACTCGGCCGCGCAGACGATCCTGCGCAAGGCCGACGGGCTGATGCTCTCGGGATCCAGCCTCGCTTCCAGCCGGCCGTCGGAGACCAAGTCCCTGCAGGAGCGCATCGCCGCGGTCGCCGCCGGACGGACGGCGCCGGAGAACTCGGCCTACACCATCTTCACGGTGTCGCGCCCCTCCGGGCTCGCTCCATTCATCCTTCTTCTCACCTCGCTGCGCGATGCCGTCGGCACCGCGCAGGTGGGCGAGCCGATGACGCTGATCCTGGTCGGCGACCTGGAATGGCCGATCCCCGATCATGCCCGCCAGCTCCGCCTCGCCTTCGACCTGACCGAAGCCGAGGCCGAGGTCGCGATGGCGCTGATGGAGGGGGCCGAGCCCAAGGAGATCGCCCGCCAGCGCGGCGTGCAAGTGTCGACCATCCGCACCCAGATCAAGATGATCTTCGCCAAGACCGGCGCCACGCGCCAGAGCGACCTGGTGAAGCTCATCGCCCGCCTGCCCAGCCTCAGCCAGCGCTGAGCATGAACCTCAAGAGAGTCAATATTTGTATTATTAACAACATATTATGAATCAATCTTAATCTGATTTGGCGACTCTCTGAACGACCAACCTGCGGAACCTTGAGCGCATGGGAGGGTTCGCCCCGGGTAGACTTCCCGAGGAGCGCAGCATGGACGTTGACGGCGAGTCCACGACCGCCACCACCGCCTTGGCCCCCGTCTTCAGCCGATCCCCGCTCACGGCCCGACGGTCTCGAACGCCCCCGCGGCAGGCTCCGGCAGCGCCGGCTTGGTGACCGTGCGCACCGTGAACTCGACCAGCACCGGCAGGTGATCGGAGGCGACGCGGGTCAGCGCGGAGCGCACCACCTGGGCCCTCGCCACCTCGATCGAGGGGCTGACGAAGACATGGTCGATGCGGAGCACCGGCATGCGGGCCGGGAAGGTCGGCCGGGTCGAGCGGATCTTCTGATGGATCTGCGCGTCGCGAAGATGCCGGGAGATGCGGCGATAGGTGCGGGTGCCCGGCACGGCGTTCAGGTCGCCGGCCAGGATCAGCGGGTCGCTGCAGTCCGGATGGCCGAGCCATTCCGGCCCCAGCAGCCATTCCATCTGGACGGCCGACTCTCGCGGCACGATGCCGAGATGGGTGTTGACGATCTGGAGCCTGACGCCGCCCACCTCGAGCTCGGCCCACAGCGCGCCTCTCGGCTCGAGCACCCGCCATCCCTTGAATCCCGGAAGCGGCCCTGCCCGCACCAGGCGCGAGGGAAGCTCGGTGAGGATGGCATCGCCATACAGCTCCTCCATCACGCGCAGCGCCGGATGGAAATGCATCTGCATACCCAGCTCGCGCGCGACGATCTCGGCCTGGTCGACACCGCCGGTGCGGGCGCGGCCGACGTCGAGCTCCTGCAGGACGACGATGTCGGGCTCGGTCGCGGCGATCGCGGCAGCCACGCGCTCGGGCGACAGCCGTCCGTCGATGCCGATGCAGCGATGCACATTGTAGGTGAGAAGGCGCAGCACGCTTTGATTACTCCGGCGATCCGAATGGGCCGGAAGTGACCGGCAGAACGTCTATGGCGAGGCGCCGCAGACGCCGGTCAGAGGCCGGCGAGCTGGAGCAGTTCGGCGCCGGGATGGGGAATCTTCAGGAGGACGCCGGCGAAGACAGCCCAGATGGCGGCAAGGTAGATGAAAGTAAGCGCCGTGCCGACGGACTTGGGAAGGACGATCTTCGATGCGGCGGTCCCTTTCGAGGAGCCCGTCGTCGGAAAGCCGAGTGCGCTGCTGGTCATCGTCGTCCTCCTGGACCCGGTACGCTAACGGCGCCAAAAGAGATTCGGTTCCTTCCGGCTCACGACAGCTCGTTCAGCGGCGCCGCCGGCCGCGAGCGGAGCCCGGCGGTCAGGAGCAGCGCCCCGAAGGCCAGGCCGTAGACCCCGGTCATCCACACCACGGCAAGCGAGCCCGCGACCGGCAGCACGGCCATAGCGATGCCGAGCAGGATCGAGCAGAGGCCGGCGACGCCGAGGAGGATCCGCGTGCCGAGAGTCCGGCCCGGATGGGGAAAGAGGAGGAGGACGCCGGTAAAGACCGACCAGATGGCGACGAGATAGACCAGAGCCAGCGCCGTCGCCCCCGGCCAAGCCAGCGCCAGAACGCCGACGAGCAGGTTGGCCATGCCTTCGATCAGGAAGGGCCACCAGCGCTGCCCCTCGCGGCCGGCCTTCCATCCGGACGCGATGGCGAGGATCCCGTCCACCAGCATGTAACCGGCGAAGATCGCGATCAGCATCAGGAAGGTGATGCCAGGCATCAGGAAGGCGATCATGCCCAGCATCAGGGCGGCGATGCCGCGGAGGATGAGCGCCCAACGCGGCTCGTCCGCCAGCGCCTCCTGCAAGGACGGGCGCCGGTCGAACAAGCCCGGAAGAGCGGCGTCGGGGGTGGTGTCGGCCATGCTGTCCTCCTCAAACAATGGAACAGATTGAACGGCGATCGGTTCCCGTCCGGATGCCTCTCCCCGGGAACCCTGGCGGCCCTTAACCGTTGGAGTCCTCATGCGACCCTCGGTCGACAGCACCGGAAACCTGGACAAGGCGGGGCCCCGCCCGGATCCGGATGCGTCTCTCTCCGATCTCGCGGCTGCAGCCGAACATTGCGAACGCTGCCCGCTCTATCGCCATGCGACCCAGGTGGTCTTCGGCGAAGGGCCCGCACCGGCGGCGCTCATGCTGGTCGGCGAACAACCGGGCGACCAGGAAGACCGGATCGGCCGCCCCTTCGTCGGACCCGCGGGACGCCTGCTTGACGAGGCCCTCGCAGCGGCCGGCCTGGAGCGGCGGGCGATCTACGTCACCAACGCCGTCAAGCACTTCAAGCACGACCTCCGCGGCAAGCGCCGCCTGCACCGCAAGCCCAACCAGGGCGAGGTCAAGGCCTGCCGCTGGTGGCTGCGCTCGGAACTGGCGGTGGTGAGGCCGAAGCTGGTGGTGGCGCTGGGCGCGACCGCCGCGCGCGCGGTCATGAACCGGACGGTGGTCCTCGCCCGCGAGCGTGGCGCCGTCGTCACCCTGGCCGAGGGCTGCAAGGGAATGGTCACCCTGCATCCGTTGGCGATCCTTCGCATGCGGGATGAAATGTCGCGGTCGAAGGCATTGGCAAACCTGATCGCCGACCTTGCCAAGGCCGCCCAGATGACCGCCGCCGACAATGCCTTCGGCTGACGGTCGAGAAGAAGTGGCGACACCAGGGCAACTCCGGGACCTGTCCGACGTTGCGTCCTTTGACACCCGGTTTGGCGGGGATACCAAGCCCGGAGACGCAAAAGCATGACGACAGAGTGCGAGTCCACTGCCTCGGCCGCGAGCGGCCGCACCAGTGGATTCTGGGCGGTACTTCCCGTGGTGGCCTGGGGCCCGGCCATCGGCGGCGTGATGGTCGGCGTGGTACTGGGATCCGGCTACAGCTTCTTCAACCGGCTGGCCTCGGCGCCGCCGGTCGAGCTGGCGGCGAGCGTCGATGAACGGCCGGTGGTGGGCACGCCGGCGCATATCGCCGCGGCGAAGTCCTCCGAGACCAGGGAGCTTCGCGACGTAACCTTGCACGTCCTTCCCTCCGCCCCCGTCCGGCAGACGATCGCGACCTTGTCGGCGCCGACGTCGCGCGTCGAAGCCGAGGTACGCAGCCTGAAGGGCGCGTCGGCGTCTTACGCGAACGATCTCGAGGAGCGCGGGAACCGGACGTCCGGCCGGGCCGACGCAGTCGCCGCGGTCTGGGGGTTCCTCGCCGTCGGGCTCGGGGGCAGCACCGCCTCGGCGGCCGGCACGCCGCGGAACAACAATATCGGGCAGCCGCGCTGAACATCATGCCGCTGCGCTAGCGTGGTGGGGCCGTAGCTCCTGTTCTGCCGGGCGTAGTCGGCATTGCCGATGCGGATCAGCGGCACTTCCTGGGGCCGGGCCAGCTACGTCGGGCGCGCTCCCGCCGGTCCCGAGGCTAGCCCTGAACTAACATTCCACCCGGACCACTCGATGGGGGCCGGTCAGTACAAGAGTTAATGCGGCAGATGATCGCCGCGCCAGTGGCCGCCGCGGATCTCGCCTGGGCCGGTGCGCCCGTAGAGGGTCTTGAAGCTGTCGGGCAGCGGCCGGCTGTTGGGGGTCGAGAGCCAGATGCGGAGCAGGTGACGGGTCTGCTCCTCGGTGTTGCCGTCGGCGAACTCGGTGCGCGAATGCAGCAGCGTGTGGTTGGTGAACCACTCGATATCGCCCGGCTGCATGGCGAATTGAAGGCAGGTCTCCTCGGCGATCGCGGCATGGAAGTCGATCGCTTCCAGCTGCTGCGGGCTGATGCGCGGCACCTCGGGGAATTCCTGGGCGGCGCGCACCAGGCGGCGCGAGATGTGGGAGGCGAACCAGCCGTCCTTCATGCCGAACACCGGCATGGTGTAGTAGCGCGGCTCGCCCGGCCGCTCCTCGGTGTTGCGCGAGCTGTGATAGGGCTGGAACAGGAGCTCGAGCAGGTTGGGGCGGCGCTTCAGCATCTCGTTGTGGATGGTGATCGAGCTCGCGATCTTGCTGATGCCGCCGCTGCGCGCCGTCCGCATGCACATGAGACCGGTGATGTCGGCGGTGTCGGTGTGAAACATCAGCTCGGCGTTCGTCCGGTTGCCGCGGGAGAAATTGGTGCCGGGCTTGTCGCCGAAATTGCGGACGTCGTCGAACTTGGACGCCTGCTGGGCAAACGGGATGGCGGTGCCGAGATAGAGGCTCATGCCCCAGTACATCTGGCGAAGCTCGTCCTTGGTGTAGCGCAGGCCGTCGATGCCGCGGAGCAGGACGAAGCCGATGCCGTTCTCGACCTCTTCGCCCACCATGGCCAGCTGCTCGGCTGCCTGCTCGAGCGGGAAGTCGGCCTTGGTCGCCGCGTAGAGCGGTAGGCCCTTGGCCATCACCGCCTTGGTCGCGCGGTCCAGCTCGTCCAGCGCCCCCGGGGTCAGCGTGCGGATCCAGCGGTCCTTGCGGCCGAGCTCGGCGCCGTACCAGGCGGCGGGCGAGGAAATGGGCTGGCGAGTGGTCATCGGCTTGGCTCCGTTTATAGGGTGCTCAACCCCTTGAATGACATTCTTGCAGATTTGCCGGCACCCGATAAGCTTTCCCAACGGAAAACCAGTGGTCGGTCGTGGCCCTTCGCCTCGATACAACCGCACAGGGAGGTTGCGACGGCCGGTGTTTCCTCGGGATCGAGCGGAACGCCGGGCCGGCCATTTCAGCCATGTCAACTCGGGAGGTAGGTCGATGACTGCGAGGAAACCGTTCAAAGCGTTGCTGGCGCTGGGGGCCGGCGTTCTGGCCTCGGCATCCGTTCCATCCGCCGCCTACGCCGCCGGCGATCGCGTCCGCTCGATCGAGCTGACCGCCGACACCAAGGCCGCCAACCCCAACGCCAACCAGGCGGCCTACCTGCTCGCCGACATGTACAAGAAGCTGGGCCTCGACGTGAAGGTGAAGGAGGTCCCCTACAAGCAGAAGCTCGACGTCGTCTATTTCGACCGCAGCACCTGCGAGGGTGCGGCCTGCTTCGACATGGCGATGTGGTCGATCGTCGGCCGGCCCGAGCGCAGCGATCCGGACGAGGTGATCTACAACCTGTTCCACTCCTCGACCGGCGCCAAGGGCTACAACTATCCGGGCTACGCCAACCCCGACTACGACAAGGCGTCGGCCGGCCAGCAGGTCGAGACCGACCTCACCAAGCGCCAGGCGCTGGTGCACAAGGCCCAGGAGATCCAGGCCAACGACCCCTCCTACATCTTCTTCGTCAACCCGATCGTGAACTACGCCATCCGCAAGGACGTGTTCGACGAGAAGACCGTGGTCGAGCAGTCCGGCCTCGGCATCCTCAACTTCTGGACCCATACCAAGCTGACGCCGACGGGGGCGAAAAAGGACATCATCCTCAACACCTCAGACAACCTCTTGAACCTGGTGCCGATGGCGATCGGCGGCGCCGCGGCGTCGTGGATCACCGACCTGGTCTGGGACCGGATGCTGCGCATCAACCCGAAGGGCCTGCCGGAGCCGTGGGCGGCCGAGTCCTACAAGTGGATCGACGACAAGACCATCGACCTGACCTTGCGCGCCGGGATGAAGTGGCATGACGGCAAGCCGGTCACGGTCGACGACGTGGTCTTCACCTTCGGCGAAATCGGCGCCATGGCACCGATGTACGCGCCGTTCCTCAGCATCATCGACAAGGTCGAGAAGACCGGCGATCGCACCGTGCGGATGTCGCTGAAGGCCCCGTCGGCCCCGTTCCTGACCTCGACCTTGGCCAAGGTGAACCTGACCCCGGCGCATATCTGGCGCCCGGTCGTGGCCGATCTGAAGGCCAAGGGCCAGACCCTCGACAGCTACCAGCCGGAAGAGCTGATCGGCTCCGGCCCCTACAAGTTCGTGCACTGGCGCCGGAACGCCGAGGTGCTGCTGGCGGCCAACAAGGACCATTGGGCGCCGCCGAAGGCCGAGCGCTGGATCCTCCGCATCGTGCCCAACCTGGAAGCGACGCTCGGCATGCTGAAGCAGGGCGAGATCAACTTCTTGAGCGAATACCGCGGTGACAACGACACGCTGGTGCAGGTCGCCAAGGAGTCCGGCCAGATCGCGATCAAGAGCGGCGTCACCATCGGCGTCGAATACATGGGCTTCAACCTGAAGCGCATGCCGATGAAGGACCAGGCTTTCCGGAAGGCCCTCTCGCTCGCCACCGACCGCTCGCTGCTCGCCGCCGAGGCCTGGAAGGAGCAGGCGGTGCCGACCAACTCGATCGTCTCCACCGTGCTCGACTTCTGGCACAACCCGGCGGTCGAGAAGGACATGTACAACCTGGATCGTGCGAAGCAGGTGCTCACCGCCGCCGGCTACAGCTGGGTCAACGGCCGGCTGCACTATCCGGACGGGGTCAAGGACGTGGTGATGGCGCCGAAGTAGGCGCCGCTACTCGAACGTAGAAAGGGCGGGACCCGACGGTCCCGCCCCTTTTGCTTCTAAGGCCCTCTTTCGTGTCCCCTCTCCCGTGCGCAGCGCGGGGGAGGGCTGGGGTGGGGGCGAGCGAAGCGAGGGGGCGGCACTACGTCGGCGGCGCTTTCCGACCTCGCTGCGCTCGCCCCCACCCCGTCCCTCCCCCGCCGTTGGCGGGAGAGGGGGTAAGAACGCCTCTCAGTAATGCACGCCCTTCTTCGGCTTGCCGCCGGGCAGTGTCTCGGCGCCGTCGAGGTCGCCGACCATGTAGCTGAAGTCGCCGGGCTCGACCAGGTTGGGGGTGAGATGCGAGAGGATCATCACGCCGCGCTTGATCGGGTTCTTGATCACCTCGAGCTGCTTGAAGGTGTAGGGGCTGAAGACGCGTCCAAGCACCGCTCCACCCTTGATCTCCTCGCCCAGCGCCGGCGCCTCGGTGTAGAGGAAGCCGCCCTGGGTGTTGTAGATCGTCGGCAGCACGCCCAGCACCGTCTGCTGGATCGCCGGCGACGGCCGGGTCGAGTCCATCTTCAGATAGCGCATGCAGTTCTTGATGCCTTCGACGCCGCGGTCGATGTAGGGCCGCTGATCGACGACGCCGCCGCCGAGCTCGATCGTCACCGACGGCACGCCCCGCGCCGTGGTCACCGCCTTCGAGGTACCGTTGAACACCGGCCCGGCGCGATCCGCCATCGGCCGGAACAGGTAGCGGGTGCCGAAGGCGCGCGAGAGCCCGAGGTCGTTGTGGACATAGGTGTAGTCCACCGTCGGCCGGTCGGTGCCGGTGTGGTAGTCGAGATAGGCCTCGACGTGATCGAGGAACTCGCTCTTCACCTTGGCGGCCAGGAGGTCGGTGAACATGCCGTTCGCCTTGCCCGGGAACACCCGGTTGAGGTTGCCGCCATCGACCGGCGTGGTCCGCTTGTTGGCCTGGAAGGCCAGCGGATTGGTGACCGGCATCAACCAGAGGCGGCCTTTGAAATTGCCGTCGGCGTAGTGCTTGGCGATCTCGCGGATCACGTAGGAACCGGTCGGCTCGTTGCCGTGGATGGCACCGGAGATGCCGAGCAGCGGCCCCTTCCCCTTCTTGCCGACGATCTCGTGGATGTAGAGGCACACCTCCTCGCCGCTGGCGAAGGTGGCAACGGGTATGCGGCGCATCTTGGTCATCGACAATTCCCCCTTAAGCCTTCCTGGTGCGAGCGGCGAGCCGGGCGGTCTGTTCGGCCTCGGCCGCGTCCTTGATCTTCGACGTGATGCCGACGCGGTCGGCCTGCCTCTCGCCCTTCCTCAGGCGCTCGAAGCCGGCCGGCTGGCGCGCCTGGCGCTCGAGCGCCATCTCGACGAGGTAGCGGACGTCTGCCGGCGGCAGCGCGATCACGCCGCTTTCGTCGGCGAGGATGGCATAGCCCGGCAGGATCGCCGCACCACCGACCGAGACCGGCACGTTGATGGCACCGCCCAGGCCGTAGGGATGGCAGGTGATCGGCGAGTAGCCCCGGAGCCATCCCGGAAAGTCGAACTCGCGAAAGCGGGACGCGCCGGTCGACGGCCCGTCGATGACGACGCCGACCGCGCCGGTGAGCTTGGCCGCCAGCGTGGTGCCGTCGCCCCAGCAGGAATTGTGGTTGTCGCCGAGCCGGTCGATGATCAGGAAGTCGCCCGGCCGGAGCAGGTTCAGCGAATAGGAGACGATGCCGGAGTCGCCCCCCGGGCAGGCGACGGTGACCGCGGTACCGACGACGCGGCGCTCCGGCATCACCGCCTTGATCGAGCCATGCACGCAGCCCCACTCGCGGTGGTGGCCGATCGACTCGGTGCGGCACTTCACCAGCATGTCCAGCAGGTCCGGCGCCACCTGCGGCGGCATCTCGTTGATCTCGTACATGACAGCTAGCCCTTCTTCCGCCCGCGCGCTTCGTCCTCGGCGCCTGCGGCCTTGGCGATCCTGGGCCCAAGGCCGGAGATCTCGGCGATCTTCTCGCCGGCGCGCAGCCGCGCATGCATGGCGGGATAGCCCGCTTGCCGCTTGATCGCACCCTCGGCGAGATAGCGCACGTCGTCGGGCGGCAGCGCGATCACGCCGCTCTCATCGGCGAGGATGGCATAGCCCGGCAGGATCGCCGCGCCACCGACCGAGACCGGCACGTTGATGGCGCCGCCGAGGCCGTAGGGATGGCAGGTGATCGGCGAGTATCCGCGGATCCAGGCCGGCAGGTCGAACTCGCGGAACTTGGAGGAGCCGGTCGACGGCCCATCGATGACGACGGCGACGGCGCCCGCGACCTTCGCCGCCAGCGTCGTGCCGGCGCCCCAGCAGGCATTGTGGTTGTCGCCGAGCCGGTCGATCACCAGGACGTCGCCCGGCCTCAACAGACCGGTCGCGTAGGAGACGATCCCGGAGTCGTTGCCCGGGCAGGCGACCGTGACCGCGGTGCCGGCCACCTTCCGCTCGGGCATCACCGGTGCGATCGAGCCGTGGACGTTGCCCCATTCGCGGTAGTGGCCGATCGACTCGGTGCGGATCTGCAGCAGCAGGTCCAGGAGCTCCTGGTCGACCTGCGGCGGCATGTCGTTGATCTCGTACATGCGGGCGTCGCCTCAGTTCTGGATGCGGACGGTGGAGGCACCGTCGATCACGAGGTTGGTGCCCGACGTGTATCCGGAGACCGGGCTGGCCAGGAACACCACGGCGGCGCCGATCTCCTCGGGCTTGCCGAAGCGGCCGAGCGGGTTGAGCTTCAGCATGCGCTCGTAGCGCTCGGGCTCGTTCTTCTTCCGCTGGTCCCAGACGCCGCCCTCGAAATAGATCGATCCCGGCGAGACCGCGTTCGAGCGGATGCCGAGCTTGGCGACGTCGTGGCTGAGATGCTTCATGTAGGCCAGCACCGCCGACTTGACCGCCGGATAGGGCTTCCGGGGGCCATAGACCTGCACCGCGCCTGTGGTGGCGATGAAGATCACCGAGGCGCAGTCGGACTTCTCCAGCACCGGCAAGGCCGCCTCGACGCCGTTGACCGCGCCCATGATGTCGACGTCGAGGGCATGGCGCCAGCCGGCCTCGTCGGCGCCGGCGACGCTGAGCGCGCTGACGTTGGAGACGTAGATGTCGAAGCCGCCCAGCGCCTTGTCCATGTTGGCGACCCAGCCGCGGATGGAGTCGCCGCTAGCGATGTCGACCGCCTCGCCGAAGGCGCGCACGCCCTTCTTCTTCAAGGCCTCGACCGCCGTCTTCACCCCGGCCTCGCCGCGGGCGCAGATGCCGACGTCGCAGCCCTCCTCGGCGAAGCACTCGGCGATGGCGCGGCCGATCCCGCGCGAGCCTCCGGTGACGATCGCCTTCCGTCCGCGCAGCTTCAGATCCATGTGCATTTCCCCTGGGTGCCGGCGAAGTCTAGTGCAGTTGGCGGAGGCCGGGAAACGCGAAGTCGGGGGCAACCTCCGCGCGTCGAATTGACACCCGCCGATGAGGCCGACGGCGACGGCGTCGATCGACCTCAACCAGCGCGCTCGATCGCATAGCGATACCGAGACCTACGCCCCCACCCTAACCCTCCTCACTAAGGGGGGAGGGTTAGGGTGGGGGTGACTCACAGACTCCGAGTCAGAGCAAATGACACGCTGCGCGATGGCCCGGCGCAAGCTCGCGCATCGGCGGTTCTTCATCGGTGCAGCGCTGGAAGGCGTAGGGGCAGCGGTCGCGGAAGCGGCAGCCGCCGACGGGCGCGGAAGCGGCGGAGAGGCTGCCCTTGATCGGCAGAGGCTCGCGCGACTGGTTTACATGAGGGACCGGCACCGCCTGAACCAGCGCCTTGGTGTAGGGATGCAGCGGACGCTCGACCACCTCGGCCGAGGGGCCGTCCTCGACCATCTTGCCGAGATACATCACCACCGTGCGGGCGCAGACGTAGCGCACCAGAGCGAAGTCGTGAGAGATGTAGACGGCGGTCAGCCCCATGGTCGCGTGCACGTCGCGCATGACGTTGAGGATGCCGGCCCGCACGCTGACATCCAGCATCGACACCGGCTCGTCGGCGACGAAGAAGCGGGGCTCCAGCACCAAGGCACGAGCCAGCACCACGCGCTGCAACTGGCCGCCGGAGAGCTCGTGCGGGTAGCGGTCGTAGTAGTCGTCGACGTCGGCGAGGCGCACCCGGCGCATGGCGATGCGCATGCGCTCGTCATGCTCTTCCTTCGGGATGCCGGCGTTCAACAGCGGCTCGCGAAGCGCGCGGAAGATGGTGAAGCGCGGGTTCAGCGCGTCGAAGGGATTCTGGAAGACCAGCTGTGCCTGCTGGCGGAAGCGTTTCAGTGCCGGACCCTGCAGGCTGCCGAGATCCTGGTCGGCGAAGCGGACGCTGCCCGCCGTCGGCGCCGTCAGCTTCAGCAGCAGGCGGCCCGTGGTGGTCTTGCCGCAGCCGGACTCGCCCAGGAGCCCGACCGTCTCGCCTTCATCGATGAATAGATCGATGCCGTCGACCGCCCGCGAGACCGGATGCTCGCCCCGCAGCACCTCGCTGAAGCGGCGGGTGACCGGGAAATGCTTTTCGACGCCGGTCGCGGCTACGAGCGGAGCCATGTCGCGGCCTCCCCTGCCCGGACGCGCAACGCGTCGGCCTCCGATACCCGCCAGCACGCCGCCTTGCTGCCGCTGGCGACGTCGAGCAAAGGCGGCCGCGCCTCCCGGCAGCGAAGCTCAACGAAGGGACAGCGGTCGGCGAAGGAGCAGCCCGTGGGCGGCGAGATCAGGCCGGGCGGGCTGCCCTCGATCGGCACCAGCGTGCCGCCGCTGCCATGGAGATCCGGAAAGGCCCGGTAGAGGCCCATGGTGTAGGGATGGAACGGCCGGCCCAACACCTCGGCGGTGGCGCCGGACTCGATCACCTCGCCCGCATACATCACCACCACACGGTCGGTCGCATAGGCCACGACGCTGATGTCGTGGGTGATCAGGATCACCGAAAGCCCGAGGCGGCCCTGCAGTTCCTTGAAGGTGTCCAGCACCTGGCGCTGGATGATGACGTCGAGTGCGGTCACCGGCTCGTCGGCGATCACCAGCTTCGGCTCGAGCGCCAACGCCAGTGCGATGGCGGCGCGCTGGCGCATGCCGCCCGAGTACTGGTGCGGGAAGTCGCGGAGCCGGCCGGGATCGAGTCCGACCATGTCGAACAGCTCGGCCGCGCGCGCCTTGGCGGCACGCTTGTCCATGCCGCCGCGCTCGACCAGCACCTCGACCATCTGGGTCCCGACCCGGTAGACCGGGTCGAGCGAGTTCATGGCGCTTTGCGGGATGAAGGCGATGTCACGCCAGCGCCGGGACGCGAGCTCGCGCGGGGAAAGGCTGAGCAGGTCGGTGCCCTGGAAGATCAGCCGGCCGCCGGCGATGCTGGCGGTCTTCGGCATCACCCCGATGATGGCGCGGGCCAGCGTGGTCTTGCCGCAGCCGGACTCGCCGACGACGCCGACCACCTGCCCCTCCGGCACCTCGAAGCTGGCGCCGCGCACCGCCTGGGCGGTGCCGCGCTCGGTGCGGTAGTGGACCGCGAGGTCCTGGACGGAGAGGACGGACATCAGTCTCTCAGCCTCGGGAACAGCACTTCCTCGAAGCCGCGGCTGACGAAGAAGCCGGCGACGACGACGAGGATGATGCAGATGCCCGGCGGCACGAACCAGTGATACCAGCCGCGCGAGAGCGCCTGCGAGACATAGGCGTTCTGCAGCATCGAGCCCCAGGAGACCGAGTCGGTCGCGCCGAAGCCCAGGAAGCTGATGCTGGCCTCGGTCAGGATCGCCCAGCCGATGGCGATCGAGCCGTAGACGAAGGAGAGCGGCAGCACGTTGGGGGCGATGTGCACGAACAGGATGCGGAACTGGCTGGATCCCGTAACGCGCGCCGCCTCGACGAAGGTGCGCTCGCGAAGCGTGAGCACCTGGCTCCGGATCACGCGTGCCGTCGACGGCCAGACCACCAGGCCCATGCCCATGACCACGTTCCACATGCTGGGCTCGAGGAAGCTCGAGATGACGATGACGAAGGGCAGGAAGGGAATGCCGAGCGCGATGTCGGCGACCCGCATCAGCAGCATGTCGGTGATGCCGCGGAAGAAGCCGGCGACCAAGCCCACCAGCGTGCCCACCAGCACCACGGCAAGCGCGGCGGAGATGCCGACGATCAGCGCGCTGCGGGCGCCGAAGATCAGCTGGGAATAGATGTCGCGGCCGAGATTGGTGGTGCCGAGGATATGGGCGCCGAAGGGCGGGTTGTTGGAGGCGACGCGCCCGTTCGGCCGATAGAGGATCTGGTTCGGGTCATGGGTCGCGAGCTGGTCGGCGAAGACCGCGACGAACAGGAACACGAGGTAGATCAGGATGCCGGCGGTGGCGAAAGGATCGCGCCGGACCAGGTCGAAGGCGCGGCCGATGGCGGCGAGCTTCGCCTTCCGCCCGCCCCGTACCGGCGCCGGGCTAGCGGTGGCCGGCATGGGCGATCCTGGGGTCGAGCAGGCTGTAGAGCAGGTCGGCGACGAAGTTCATCGTCACCAGCACCGTGGTGATCAGAAGGAAGGCGCCCTGTGCGAGCGGATAGTCGCTGGAGGCGACGGCCTCGACCAGCATGCGCCCGAGGCCGGGCCAGCTGAACACGGTCTCGATCACCACATTGCCGCCGACCGACTGGCCGATGCCGAGCGCGAAGGCGGTCGCCACCGGCAGCAGCGCGTTGCGCGCGGCATGGCGGATCACGATCGCCCAGTTGGACAGGCCCTTCATCCGGGCCATGGTGACGAAGTCCTCCTGCATCACCTCCAGCATGTTGGTGCGCATGAGCAGCAGCGGCAGGCCCTGCAGGTAGAGCGCCAGCGCAGCCGCCGGCAGGATCAGGTGACGGAGGAAGTCGAGCGAGAAGATCCGCGCCCATTCGCTGGTGTAGACCGCGCCGGCCGAGTTGGAGCCGCCGCCGGGGAACCAGCCGAGCCCGAAGCTGAAGACCGCCAGGAGCACCATGCCGAGCCAGAACTCAGGCGCCGCCCGCGTCACCAGCACCACCGGTATGCCGACGCCCTCGAACCAGGTGCCGCGCTTCCAGGCGAAGACCGCGCCCATCAGAACGCCGAAGGTATAGGCCACGACCAGGGAGCCCATGGTCAGCGCGATGGTGTTGGCGAAGGCGGTCATCACCACCTCGCCGACCGGGCGCTTGTAGAAGAAGGACTCGCCGAGATCGCCCTGCAGCAGGTTGCCGATGAACAGCAGGTACTGATGCAGCAGCGACTGATCCAGGCCGAACTGGCGGCGGAGCGAGTCCTGCTGCTCGGGCGTGAAGGTCGGGCTGACGAAGGCCGCGAGCGGGCTTCCCGGCATAAGCCGGAAGATCAGGAACAGGATGGTCGCCACCGTCCAGAGCACGAACAGCGTCAGAACCAGCCGGCTGATCAGTCGCGACGACCCCTGCATGTCCGCTTCCGCTGTCCCATCCGCGCGCGAGGCTCACTCTCTTATAGATGCTGCGCTGCGGCAAGAGCACGGGGAGGCAACTTTCGCGGGCGGATCGACCCCGTCCCGCCTGCCTTACGTCTTCAGCGCCCTATGCTTCGCCACCGATCAGCCGCGACCTCCGGGAGCCTGGCGGTGCGGATAGGCTGGACGGGAGGAGGTCGGCTACAATATCGACGATGGCAAGGTGCGACACGGGGTAAGGTCTTTCCATGGCCGAACGGTCGTTCAAGAAGGAAGCGGAGACGCTGCGCCTCGGCGCCGGCGAGGAGTTCCATGGCGAGGGCATCCTCGCCGTGACCAAGGCCCTCCTGCAGTCGGGCGTCGCCTATGTCGCGGGATACCAGGGCGCGCCGATCTCGCATCTGATGGACGTGCTGACCGACTCATCCGACATCCTGAAGGAGCTCGGCGTCCATTTCGAGCACTCGGCCTCCGAAGCCACGGCGGCGGCGACGCTCGGCGCCTCGATCAACTACCCGCTGCGGGGTGCCGTCACCTTCAAGTCCACGGTCGGCACCAATGTGGCCTCCGACGCGCTCGCCAACCTGGCGTCGGGCGGCGTCACCGGCGGCGCTCTGATCATCGTCGGCGAGGACTATGGCGAAGGCTCCAGCATCATGCAGGAGCGCTCGCACGCCTTCGCCATGAAGTCGCAGATCTGGCTGATGGACCCCAGGCCCAACCTGCCCTCGATCGTGAAGGCTGTGGAAGCCGGTTTCGAGCTGTCGGAAGCCAGCCGCACGCCGGTGATGCTGGAGCTCCGCATCCGCGCCTGCCACGTCCATGGCCGCTTCACCGCCAAGGACAATGTGCGGCCCGCCTTCACTCTGAAGCAGGCAATGGAGAACCCGGTCCGCGACACCAGCCGCATCGTGCTGCCGCCGGCGTCATACCTGCACGAGAAGGAGAAGATCGAGCAGCGCTGGCCGGCCGCGGTGAAGTTCATCCAGGAGCGCGGGCTCAACGAATTCTTCGGCGACGGCACCGCCGACATCGGCATCATCCTGCAGGGCGGGATGTACAACACCGTCGCCCGGGCGCTGGAGCTGCTCGGCCTCGCCGACGCCTTCGGCGAGACCCGCGTGCCCCTCTATGTACTGAACGTCACCTATCCGCTGATCGACGACGAGATCAAGCGCTTCTGCGCCGGCAAGCGCGCCGTGCTGATGGTCGAGGAAGGCCAGCCCGACTTCCTCGAGCAGGCGCTGCATGCGATCCTGCGCAAGGCCGACCTGCAGACCAAGGTGCTGGGCAAGGACGTGCTGCCCAAGGGCGGCGAGTACACCGGCGACGCGGTGCTGCGCGGGCTTCGCCGCTTCCTCGACCAGGTGGCGCCGAACCTGCTGCCGGCGATCCTGCCACCCGCGTCGGCCGAGCCCGGCCAGCCGAAGCTGCCGGCGGTTGCCGCCGCCGAGATCCAGGTCCATCCCAGGCCGCCGTCCTTCTGCACCGGCTGCCCGGAGCGGCCGATCTTCACCGCGATGAAGCTGGTCGAGCGCGAGCTGGGTCCCCATCACGTCAGCTGCGACATCGGCTGCCACCTGTTCTCGATCCTGCCGCCCTTCAACATCGGAGCGTCCACCATGGGCTACGGCCTGGGCTGGGCCGGTGCGGCGGCGCTGAACGCCAAGGACTCGACCCGGCGCACCATCAGCGTCATGGGCGATGGCGGCTTCTGGCACAACGGGCTCGCCAGCGGCGTCGGCAACGCCGTCTTCAATCAGACCGACAGCGTGCTGATCATCGTCGACAATAACTACACGGCGGCGACCGGCGGCCAGGACATCATGTCGTCCAAGGCCGAGAATTCGCTCCGGAAGACCCAGAACTCGATCGAGAGCGCCGTCCGCGGCGTCGGCGTCACCTGGGTGCGTGCCATCACCAACACCTACGGCATCGCCCAGATGCGGGACGTGCTGAAGGAGGCGCTGACCACGCCCTTCAAGGGTCCCAAGGTGGTGATCGCGCAAAGCGAGTGCATGCTGAACAAGCAGCGCCGCATCAAGCCGCTGTTGCGCCAGGCGCTGAAGGACGGCAAGCGCGTGGTGCGCCAGCGCTTCGGCGTCGATTCCGACACTTGCACCGGCGACCATTCCTGCATCCGCCTCTCCGGCTGCCCGTCGCTCACCGTCAAGACCAACCCAGATCCGCTCAGAAAGGACCCGGTCGCGACCGTGATCGAGTCCTGCGTCGGCTGCGGCGTCTGCGGCGAGGTCAGCCATGCCGCCGTCCTCTGCCCCTCCTTCTACCGTGCCGACATCGTCAGCAACCCGACGCGCTGGGAAAAGCTGGTGGCCGGGCTTCGCCGCCGGGTGATCGGCTTCCTGCAGGATCGGATCGAGCGCCGGCTCCGCGCCGCCGCGGCTTAGATCCATGGATTCCACCCCACCCCGGCCGAAGGCGCTCTCCATCGCCATCCTGGCGATGGGCGGCGAAGGCGGCGGCGTGATGGCCGACTGGCTGGTCGACATGGCCGAGCGCGCCGGCAGCTACGTCCAGACCACCTCGGTTCCCGGCGTCGCCCAGCGCACCGGCGCCACCATCTACTATGTCGAGATCTTCCCCGGCAGCGCCGTGACACCCGGCAAGCCGCCGGTGCTGGCCTTGATGCCGATGCCGGGCGATGTCGACGTGGTGATCGCGTCGGAGCTGATGGAGGCCGGCCGCGCCGTGCAGCGGGGCTTGGTGACACCCACCCGCACCACGCTGATCGCCTCCACCCATCGCGTCTATTCGATGACCGAGCGGACGGCGATGGCCGATGGCCGTGTCGATTCCGAAAAGCTGATCGAGGGCGCGCGCGCCGCGGCGATGAAATTACTCTCCGCCGACTTCGCCCGCATCGCCGAGGAGAGCGGCAGCGTCATCAGCGCCGCGCTGTTCGGCGCGCTCGCAGCGTCCGGTCGACTTCCCTTCGCCCGCAGCGATTTCGAGAACGCGATCCGCCGCAGCGGCCTCGGCGTCGAGGCCAGCCTCCGCGCCTTCGGCCGCGCCCATGACGCGGCGACGATCGGCGAGACCGCCGTGGTGCCGGCCGCGCCACCGCCGACGATCGAGGCCGGCCGCGCCCGCCTCATCGACTACCAGGACTCGGCCTATGCACGTCTCTATCTCGACCGGCTCGAGCCTTTCCGCGGCATGGACGCAGCACTGCTGGCCGAGGTCGCGCGCTACCTGGCGCTCTGGATGTCCTACGAGGACATCGCGCGGGTCGCCGACCTCAAGACCCGTCGCAGCCGCTTTGAGCGTGTCGCCGAGGAAGTGAAGGCCGGCAACGGCCAGGTGCTGCGCATCCGCGAGTTCCTGCATCCGCGCGTGGAGGAGATCGCCGACGCGCTCCCGGCCGGCTTCTCCCGCTGGCTGCTCAGAACCTCTTGGGCGCGGAACCTGCTCGGCCGAGTCACCTCGAAAGGCCGCCTGGTCGAGACCACTTCGATCAGCGGCTTCCTGCTGCTTTCTCTCGCCGCCAGCCTGCGCCGCATCCGCCGGAGGTCGCTACGCTTCGCCGTCGAGCAGGCGCGGATCGAGGCGTGGCTGGCCGAGATCCGCCGGCTCGCCCCCACCGATCTGGCTCTCGCGCTCGCCGTATGCGAATGCCAGCAGCTGGTCAAAGGCTATGGCGACACCCATGCCCGCGGGATCGCCAGCTACGAGGCGCTGATGGCGGCGCTGCCGCGGCTCGAGG
>CAMDFP010000031.1 GCA_945897335.1 Asaia bogorensis
CCTCTTTCCCGCCGGGATAGATCTTGGAGAGGCCCTTCATGACGTAGACGTACTGGTAGGCGGCCATGGCTGCGCTCCGGGGAGTCTTTTGAGACGGATGGGAAGGGCCCGGGTGTAGCCCGGTCCGCCCGGCCGCGCAACTGCTTCAGACCAGCCCGCGCCCGGTCGCCTGGGCGAAGCCCTCGACCTCCTTGAGCACCTGCTTCAGCCGACGCTGGCGGCGACGGTCCAGGCGCCCCACCTCGACCTTGTTGCCGGGCGCCTGACCGGCGCGAATGTCGAGCACCTGCTGCTCCAGAACGAGCTCCATCAGGAACCTCTGCGCTTCCTCCAGAAGCTCGCGGTCGGCTTCGGGCAGTGCGCCGGCCTGCTCGAGCGCCCTGAGGCGCTGGCGGGTAGAGGTCGCGGCGATCCCGTGCCTCAAAGCCAGCGCCCGGGCGGCACCGACGACCGGCAGCAAACCGGGAAGCTTGACGTCGACGCGGCCTTCTTCGGTACGAAGGCCGCCGAGGAGCCGAAGCGGCGCCTGCGTCCGCGAGAGGTCGGAGGCCAGATGCTGGATCAGCAAGGGAGATGCCCCGACTTCGCCCATAGCCAGGGAGCGGAGCCGGTCAGCCAGCGCGGCGTCGCCGGCAACCCCCGCGAAGTCGAAGAAGATGTCCGCGGCGAGTACGTCTGTCGGCGAGGCGGCCCGGGCCCAGCGGCGGATCACATCCTCCCACCCCGCCAGCGTGTGCCGCCATGCCGGCTCGCGCGCCATGACGCCCCCCAGGCAATAGGGGATGCCGGCATGGTCGAGCGTGTCGGCGACCCTCCGGCCGAGCTCGGCGAACCAGCCGTCTTCGGCCTCCCCGCCGAGATGGACGAGCGCGTTGTCCTGGTCGGCGCCGAGCAGGCTCTCGCCGCGACCGCCGGAGCCGAGGACCAGCATCGCCCAGGCCGCAGGTGCCGTTCCCCAGGACTCCACTGCCATCGCCGCAACCGCCAGCTCCGTCGCCTTCCGCGTAAGGTCGCGGAGAACGGCGCTGGTCACCGTCGCGACGTCGAGGGCGAAGAGGCCTTCCGCCAACAGGCCTTCGGCGAGTTCGGGCAGGCGACGACGGGCCGCGGCAAGCCCTTCCCCATCAGTCGCCGCCTCGATCTCGTCGCCGAGGACGAGAGCGGTGCCCGCGCGCTGGTGAAGAAGCGCGCGGGTCGTCACCATGCCGACGGCACGCCCGTCGCCGTCGACCACGACCAGATGGCGGAGACCGAGCCGATCGAGGCGGCCGATCGCGACATAGACGAAGTCGTCGGGGCCAACCGTCGCGACCGGAGACGACATCACCTGTCCGACCGGCGATGACAAGGCCCCGGCGCCCTCTATCCCCACGGCCCGCGTCAGGTCCCGTTCGGTCAGGATGCCGCGCGGCCGCCCGCCGTCATCGAGCGCGACCACGGCGCTGATCTTGCGGTCGGAAAGGAGTGTGGCCGCCTCCGCGAGCGGCCGGTCCGGGCCGATGGTCACCAGCGGACGACTCATCACGTCGCCGACGCGTTTCTGGTAGGGGAAGGCGTCGAGGCGCCGCAGTACCGGATCATCGCCGAGAGTCATCGCCGGCCCCACGCCGTCGCCGCCTGGGCTCGGACCAGCGCCTTCGCCGAAGCGCCGAAGCGGATGGCATCGCCGAGCGTGACGACGCCCCGGTCGAGCAGCCGGGGAACCAGACGAAGATAGAGCTCCGCCGTGACCAGGCTGTCGCCGAGCGCGGTGTGCCGTCCGGTCGGGATGATCCCGTGGCGGCGAGCGATCTCGGCGAGATCTAGGTCGAGCTCCGAAGGGTCGAGCGCGGCCGCGAGGCGGGCGGTGTCGAGGGCGAGAGGCTCCCGCCAGGGAAGGCCTTGCCGCACCGCCGCCGCCCGCAGCATCGCCAGGTCGAAATCGACATGGTGCCCGATCACCGCGACGTCGCGCAGGGCCTCCACGAGACCCGGCCAGACCTCAGCAACCTCCGGCGCGCTCGCCACCATCGAGTCGGTGATGCGATGCACCGCCGAGGCCGACGCCGGGATGCGGCGGCCGGGACGCACCAGGACGTCGAAGATGCGGGTACGGAAGAGCCGCCGCCCGTGAAGACGAACCGCGCCGATCGCTACCATGCGGTCGATCTCCGGATCCATCCCCGTCGTCTCGGTATCGAGGACGAGGCACGGCAGATCCAGAAGCGCCGTCGTCTCGGTCGGAGCCGGCACCGCAGGCGGGACGTCGTGCAGGGTGAGATCCATCTCGATCTCGGATCGGTGCCCGGCCGCATCGAGATCGGCGGTACGGACGACCAACACCATGCCGGCGCCCGCGCCGAGCGCAACGACAATGAGCGGCAGTCTGCCGCCGTCGACCGTGACGATGTTCGCTGCCGACGGCCCGCCGGCACGCTCGGCCACGGCCAGCGCCTCGGCCACGGAGGCACGCGACAAGCGGCCGAAGAGGCTGGTTCCGACCAGACTCGACCCGGCTCCGAGCGCCTCGCGGCCGCCATGGTTTGCAGCGCTGATGAGGCCCTCGGGCGTCGCCACGACGACCCCGTCGGGCAAGGCGGCAAGGACGGCGGCGAGCTGGCGGTTGTCGGTGTCGGAGGCGACCTCCGACAGTCGACGGGAGATCGCATCGCGGAGCTCGCTCACCTCCGCCAGCGGACGGATGCCGCTGCGCAGTGGCGGCAGCAAGCCGTCGGGACCGGCGGCGAGGACGGCACCGCGCGCCGCTTCGACGTCGTCGGCGAGGCGGCCGCTCAGAAGCACGAGATAGGTCATCGCCGCGACGACGACGGCCCCGGCCGCGACGGTCAGCTCGACGATCGACGCGAAAGCCCCATATGCGGCCAGCGTCGTAGCGACGACCCCGACCGCAAGCGCGATCTGCAGGCGCCGGCGTGTCGGCAAGGGCGGACGGGCGGCCATGCCGACATTTGGCCTGAGGCAGGGCGATTGGACAACCTGTCAGAGACAAATGCCCCGCGCCTGCGGATCGAATCGCCTCCCGGCCCGTTTGAACACCGTCCGGATACATCCATGAACGGCTGCGAGCGAATCCGCGCACTCGCGCACATATCGATCGGCCGCTCCTGCCTCTACGGCCTTGTGGCCATCGTCGCCACGATGATCAGGCTGATCGGCCGGCCGGACGTCGCGCTCAGGGCAGGAGCCATCCTGTTCCTGCTGACCTCGGCCTTTCTGTTGCTGCGGGCGACCCGGGCTCCGAACCGGAGCTATCGCGAGGCCGAGGTCTGGGCGCTTCTGGGCAAACGCCACGACCTGCCGGAGTCCAAGGCTCAGGCCGTCTTCGGCGAGGTACCGCGCAGCGCCTATCTGAAGTTCGCGCGCCAGACCATGGTCGCCTCGGTGCTGCTCTGGGCGACCGAGTAGACCCTTACGCTGGCGGGGGTCGTTCCGTCGTAGCCTCGCGCTCGGCGGCGATCACTAGGTCGGCGAAGTCGGTCAGGAAGACCGAGCCCTTGACTGTGCGCTGGACCAGGACGCTGCGCCGGTCAGCCTCGTCGACCTTGCGGCGGACCAGTTCGAGCTGACCCAAGCGGTCGAGCGAGCGGCTGATCGCCGCCTTCGAAACCTTGAGCCCGGCGGCGAGCCCCCGCACCGTGTGGGGCGGTGCCGTCAGGTAGACGGTCAGCAGCACCGCCACCTGACGCGCGGTCAGGTCGGGGCCGCCGCGGCGGAGCGAATCCACCAGGGCGGCGCGCCAGAGGTTCAGTGCCTGCGGGGCGGTGAGCGCCATCGCCTCGGGATATCCCCCCAGCCCTGGAGACTTAGAGCTTTGCCTTCAGGTCGGCACCGCCGAGCACCGACCGGTTCCAGGTCGGCACCACCAGCATCTCGTGGATGCCCACATGGGCAGGGGTCTCGGCGACGAAGCGGATGATGCGTCCCAGATCCTCAGGCTGCAGCATCCGGGATCGCTCTTCCTGGCTGGGCGGGATCGGCCGCTTGTCCATGATCGGGGTCGCGACCTCGCCCGGGCAGATGGCGCAGGCGCGGATGTTGTTGCCGCACTCCTCCTGATTGATCGCCTCAGACATGGCGACCATCGCGTGCTTGGCCGCGGTATAGGCCATGCCGCTCACCTGCGAGACACGCTTTCCGGCGATCGAGGCGATGTTGATGATCAGGCCGTTCTTCTTCTTCCGCATGCCCGGCAGCACGATGCGGGCGGAGAAGAAGGCGCCGTTCAGGTTCATGTCGACCATCATCCGCCAGGACTCCGGCGTCAGCTCGGTGAAGGTCCGGTTCGGGATGTTGCCGCCGGCCGAATTCACCAGGATATCGACGACGCCGTGCTTGGCCTCGATCGATGCATGGGCCGCCGCGACATCGGCTTCCTTGGTGATATCGAGTGGTAGCGGCACGGCGCCCTTGATCTTCTTGGCCGCCGCTTCGATCACGTCGGCACGGCGACCGGAGAGGATCACCGTGGCGCCCGCGTCGGCGAGTGACTCCGCGCCGGCCTGGCCAATGCCGGAACCCGCGCCGTTGATCCAGGCGATCTTGCCCTTGAGCGTGCTCATGTCTCGATTGTCCTCTCAGCGTCCGTAACGATCGGCCAGCAATTGAAAGAGTCCGCGCACGCCGAGCGCCTCGCCGCCTTCCGGCCGGCCGGGCTGGGTCGTGGCGTTCCAGGCGAAGGTGTCGACATGCGCCCAGGTGGTGGTCTTCGAGACGAAGCTCTCCAGGAACAGCGCTGCGGTGATCGAGCCGGCGAAAGGCGAGTTCCCAGTCGACGACAGATCGGCGACCTTCGACTCCAGCATCTTCCGATAAGGCTGCCAGAGCGGCATGCGGAAGATCGGATCGGAGGCGCGCGTCGCCGCCTTCTCCCACTCGGCCGCGAACTTGTCGTCGTTGGTGAACATCGCCGGCAGCTGCGGGCCGAGCGCCACCCGCGCAGCACCGGTCAGGGTCGCGAAGTCGACGATCAGCTCCGGGTTCTCCGAGTCGGCCTCGGCGAGCGCGTCGCAGAGGATGATCCGCCCCTCGGCGTCCGTATTGCCGATCTCGACGGTCAGGCCCTTGCGGGTGCGGATGACGTCGAGCGGGCGGAAGGCGTTGCCGGAGATGGCGTTCTCGACCGCAGGCACCATCACACGCAGCCTGACCTTGAGGCCGGCCGACATGATCATGTCGCCGAGTGCAAGGACCGCGGCCGAGCCACCCATATCCTTCTTCATCATCAGCATCGAGCCGGACGGCTTGATGTCGAGGCCGCCGGAGTCGAAGCAGACGCCCTTGCCGACGAGCGTCACCTTGGGATTGCGGGGCGAGCCCCAGACGATGTCGATCAGCCGCGGCTGATTCTCGGCAGCACGGCCGACGGTGTGGATCGAGGGATAATTCCGCTTGAGCAATGCGTCGCCGACGATGACCTCGGTCTTTGCGCGGTGGCGGCGCGCCATCCCCTTCGCTGCCTCGGCGAGGTGGCTTGGGCCCAGATCCTCGGCCGGCGTGTTGATCAGGTCGCGGGCCATATAGATGGCGCGGGCCTGCGCCTCGACCTTGTCGCGGTCGGCACCGCTCGGCCACACGAGCTTGGCGGCCTCGCGCTTCGCCTTCTTGTAGCGGGTGAAGACATAGGCGCCCATCGCCCAGCCGAGCGCGACGCGGGTCGCGGCGGCGTCATCGAGATCGGCGTCGAGTGAATAGCTCCGGGGCGGAAGCGTCTGGGCAAGCCCGCCGAGGGCAAAGATGTGGTCGGCCGACTCGACGCCGACAGCGACGCGGGTGATCCGGCCCTTCTCGTCGGGGATCAGCGCATGCGTGCCGGCATCGCCCGTGAATCCGCTCTGCTCGATCCACGTCCGGGCCGAGGCGGTGAGCCCTTTGGTCCAGCGGGCGAAGCCGTCCTTCGTGACCGGGACGATCGGAACGGTGTCGGCTCCGGCACGCGGAGCGAAGCAGGTCAGCACGATCTCTCTCCCGGAAGGACGGCGGCGGGCCTTCACAATGGCAAGGGCCGGGCTTCAGGGGAAGAGGTGGCGGGCGGGCGCGGAATGGCGCCCGCCCCGGATGATCACCAGGTGTAGGTCTGTCCGCCGGTATCGCCCCCGCGCTGGCGATAGATCTCGCGGGCGACCGCCAACAGGTCCTGGCGCTGGAACTCGCCGGTGAGCGCGCAGCCGAAGCCGTCGATGTACCAGAACAGCGCCTGGGTGCCGCCGTCCTGAACGTAGCGATAGGAGTTGTCGCTGCCGGCGGCGACGGCGAAGTATAGGGTGAGCCGCTGGCCGCCGGCATTCTCGTACATGAACTGGGCCGCCGGCTTGTCGTCGGCCGGAAGCAGGCGGCCGCCGACCAGCTTGAATCCGGCGCCGGCCAGCGCCGGCGGCTTGATCGGCTTGCCGAGGCGGCGCGACAGCCACGCCGTCATATGGGCTTCCTCGTCGGCCGCGACCTCGACCGGATGACGGACCTCGACCGCATAGAGCCGGTGCGCCTCGATCGCATGGCGGGCGAGAGCGATCTGCGATGAATCGGCGACGGACGTCGTCTGCCGGAGAAACCAGCCGCCCGCCCCGCCGACCACCAGCAGCGCCAGGACCGCGGCAATCCGCATCGTCCAGACGAGTAGAGCCGAGCGCGGCCGCTCGGTCGCGGCGATGAGCCTCGCCGGCACCGGCTCGTCCATGATCGGGTCGTAGAGGGCGTGCAGCGCCTCGCCGATCGCCCGGTATTCGGAGACTCGTCGCGCATCCTCGGCTTCCGCGCCGAGATGACGCTCGACCTGCGCCTGGGCCTCCGGGCCCAGCTCGCCGTCGACATAGGCGTTGATCTCCGCCTCGGTCGGGCGCGGGCCGGTCACTTGACCCTCCGGAGCGGCGGCGTCGATTCCCCGGCCAGAGTCTGGCGCAGCCGCTCGCGGCCACGGGCGAGCCTCGACATCACCGTGCCGATCGGCACGCCCATGATGTCGGCGGCGTCGCGATAGCTGACTCCTTCGAGCGCGACCAGCAGCAGCACCTGGCGCTGTTCGTCAGGGAGTCGGTCGAGTGCTGCGGCCAGCTCGCCGAGCGCGATCCGGTCAGACTGCCGGGCCGGCTCGGCGAGCGGGCCGCTCGCCTCCAGCGGAACCTCAGGGGGCATTGAAGTCCGCCGGCGAGCCTGGTCGATGTGAAGGTTATGCATGATGGTGAACAACCAACCTCTGAGCCCCTGCCCCCCGGGTCGGGGTTGCCACAGATGTCCCTTGCCGAGCGCACGTTCGAGACAGTCCTGGACCAGGTCGTCGGCCCGGTCGGGCTCGCGAAGCAGCGCCCGGGCGTATCGCCGGAGCGCCGGGATATGTGACAGGAGTTCGGATCGGCCGATCACGCCGCCGCTCCCCGCTCGTCCGCGGTCCCTGCCCCATCCGACGACATCCGGCGCCCCCGCCTCGATGCACGCGACGGGCCGGCGAACCGCCCCGTCATGAGCGTCAACGCGCACCGGGACCGGTTATTCCGGACCCGCTGGAATTTTTTGGCCGACCCGCCCGGGAGGACGTGTATATGCTCCCCGATATTTCCAATTAGAAAACTACCCCAAGGGGAGTCGACGCAATGAATCTCAAGGAACTCAAGGGCTGGACGCTCGACCATCAAATGAAGGGCGTGCCCGGCAACATGAAGCCGATGGCGCTGGCGCGGACGGGCGGCAAGGGCTGGAACATCCTGGATGAGGACCTGCCGTTGCCGGCGGCTGTGTTGCTGGACTCGGCGCTCACCCAGAACAGCGCCTGGATGCGGCGATTCATCGAGGCGACCGGCGCCTACCTCGCCCCCCACGGCAAGACCACGATGAGCCCGCAGCTGTTCAAGCGCCAGCTCGACGACGGCGCCTGGGGCATTACGGTCGCCAACACCCACCAGCTCCAGGTCGCCCGGGACCATGGCGTCAAGCGCGTGATCATGGCGAACCAGCTGATCGGCAAGCAGGCGATCCGCTACGTGATGAACGCTCTCAAGACCGATCCCGGCTTCGACTTCTACTGCCTGGTCGATTCCGTCGAAGGCGTGAAGATGCTGGCGGAGGCGGCGGCGAAGCAGAAGCCCGGCCGGCCGCTGCAGGTTCTGCTCGAAGGGGGCATCCCGGGCGGTCGCACGGGCGTCCGCGACTTCAAGGCGGCGATGAAGGTCGCCCGCGCCATTGGCGACGCGGCCCCGCATCTGACGCTCCGCGGCATCGAGGGCTTCGAGGGGCTGATCCGCGCCAAGACCCCGACCGAGACCCGAAAGCAGGTCGATGCCTTCCTCGACTTCCTCTCCGACATCGCAGTCGAGGTCGGCAAGGCCGGGCTCTACGCCAAGGGCGAGGTGCTGCTCTCGGCCGGCGGCTCCGCCTTCTACGATCGGGTGGTCGAGAGTTTCAAAGGAGCGAAGCTGGACCGCAAGGTGCGCATCGTGATCCGCTCGGGCTGCTACCTCACCCATGACGAGGCCTCATACGCCAAGATGTTCGAAGACCTGCTGGCGCGCTCGAAGGTCGCCCGCAGCCTCGGCAAGGGGCTGCAGCCGGCGCTCGAGGTCTGGGCCTATGTTCAGTCGCGCCCGGAGCCGACGCGCGCGCTCGTCACCATGGGGCGGCGCGACGCCGGCGCCGATTCCGGCTGGCCGACGCCGATCAAATGGTACCGCCCGGGCAAGCACAAGCGCCCCCAGGCGATGCCGGCGGGCCATGCCTGCGTCAACATGAACGACCAGCACGGCTATCTGGACATCCCCGCGAGCTCGCCGCTCAAGGTCGGCGACCTCGTCGGCTTCGGCATCAACCACCCCTGCACCACTTTCGACAAGTGGCAGGTGATCCACGTGGTCGATGACGACTACAACGTGATCGAGAGCCTCAGGACGTTCTTCTAGGGAACTATCGGCGGCCAGGGTCTCTAAGCGAGGCCCTGGCGGCCCATCTCCAGGAACTTGTCGCGCCGCTTGGCGCGGAGCGTGCCGCCATCGAGCGGCGTCAGGCGTCGCAACGCCGCCTCGATGCGGTCGCCGAGGGAATCCAGCGCCTCGGTCGGCTGGCGATGGGCGCCGCCCAGCGGCTCCGGCACGATCTCATCGATCACTCCCAGCTTCACCAGGTCCTGCGCGGTCAGCTTCATCGCCTCGGCCGCATCCTGGGCCTGCTCGCCCGAGCGCCAGAGGATCGAGGCGCAGCCCTCCGGCGAGATCACCGAATAGATCGCATGCTCCATCATCACGACATGATTGCCCGAGGCGAGCGCGATGGCGCCGCCCGAGCCGCCCTCGCCCAGCACGCAGGCGATCAGCGGCACCTTGAGGCGAAGGCTGGTCTCGATCGAGCGTGCGATCGCCTCGGCCTGCCCGCGCGCCTCCGCGTCGACGCCGGGGTAGGCTCCGGCGGTATCGACGAATGTGAGGACCGGAAGGCCGAAGCGGTCGGCCAGCTCCATCAGGCGCCGCGCCTTGCGGTAACCCTCGGGCTTGGCCATGCCGAAATTGTGGCGGACCCGGGCCTCGGTGGTCGCACCCTTCTCGGTGCCGATGACGACGGCCGAGAATCCGCGGAAACGGCCGATGCCGCCCAGCACGGCGCGGTCCTCGGCGAAGACCCGGTCGCCGGCGAGCGGGGTGAAGTCCTCGACCAGGCGGGCGATGGCGTCGGAGGCATGGGGGCGGTCGGGGTGGCGCGCGACCTGAACCTTCTGCCAGGGTGTCAGCTTCTGGTAGGTCTGACGCAGCTGGCGCTCGACCTTGACCTGCAACTTGGCGACTTCCTCGGCGATATTGACGCCGCCGCCGTCGCTCAGATGGCGAAGCTCCTCGATCTTGCCTTCAAGCTCGGCAACGGGCTTCTCGAAGTCGAGGAACTGCTTCATCCACGGATCCCTGGGGCCCGGCCCGGATACGGGCAAAGGCCGGCAAAGTCAAATGATTGGCGGTTGGTTAACGCCGGCGCCTGGAGAGCGGATGCCGCTCGGCGACCAGCTTGCCGAGGCGGTCCTGGGCGACATGCGTATAGATCTGGGTGGTAGCGATGTCAGCATGGCCCAGCATCTCCTGAACGCTGCGGAGGTCGGCGCCATGGTCGATGAGATGGGTGGCGAAAGCGTGGCGAAGCACGTGCGGCGACAGGCGCTGCGGGTCGATCCCGACCTCGGCCGCCAGCTCCTTCAGCGACTGGGCGAACCGATGCCGGGTCAGGTGGCCGGAAGCGCCACGGGAGGGGAAGAGCCAAGGAGAATCCTTGGCGGCCGGCAGGCGGTCGCGCTCGACACGGTATGCAGCCACCGCCTTGATCGCCGAGGTGGTGAGCGGCACCAGCCGCTCCTTGTCGCCCTTGCCGCGGACCAGCAGCACCGGCGCGTCGCGGCGAAGCGCCGAGAGCGGCAGCCCAACCAGCTCGGAGACGCGAAGCCCGGTGCCGTAGATCAGTTCCAGAAGGGCAACGAGGCGAAGGCCCTCGATGCCGCCGCGGGCCGCTGCAGCGTCGATCAGGCGCCTGACCTCGTCCTCGGCCATCACCTTGGGCAGGGGCCGGCCGAGCTTGGGCGAGTCCAGGCTCGCGGTCGGATCGTCGGCGCGGATGCCTTCGTCGACGAGGAAGCGATGGAACTGGCGAAGCGCCGAGAGCCGCCGCGCCTGGGTGCGGGCCGACATGCCCGCCGCGTCGAGCCCGGCGAGGTAGCTGCGGAGATCCTCCGGCATGGCCAGGGCCGACGCACGCCCGCGTCGCCCGGCATGAGCGGCGAAGTCCTCGAGGTCCCGGCGATAGGCGGCAAGGGTGTTGGCCGCGGCGCCGCGCTCGGCCGCCATCATCTCGAGGAACGATCCGATGTGGCGGTCGCGGCTCACAATCCGGCAGCGACCGCAGCTTCGACCGCCAGCGCCCGGGCATCGCCCGCAAGGCCGAGCTTTGCCAGGCCGGCAACGACGGGCGCCAGCACCGGCGGCGGCAGGTCGGCAAGACGGGTCTCGCCTAGCGCCAGCGTCCCGAGCGCGATGCCTTCGCCGACCCGGCCCTTGGCCGCGGCCTCGGCCAGCGCGGGCAGCAGCGCCGGCGCCGGCATCGCCACCGGCCGACGGTCGCCGTCGGCGACGAGGTCGCGCCAGAGACGGCCATCGACCGGCTCGCCGGTCGCTTCCATCAACGCCAGGAGGCGAGCCAGCCGCGCGGCTTCCTCGGGCTGCGTCTTCGCCCGCTCGGCCCAGGCCAGCAGCCGGTCGCTCCGCCATGGTTCCAGAGCGTCGCCGCCGGCGAGGCGCGACAAGGCCCACAGCCGGTCGGCAGCGACACGGCCGACATCGTCGCGCGGCGCCTCGACGACACGCATCCAGTTGCGCGCGGCATCGAGCCGCCCCGCCACCACCAGCGCTCGGGCGGCGGCCGGCGCGAACCAGGCGAACTCGACAGACGGCTCGATCGCCGCGATCGCCGCGGCATAGAGCCGAGCTTCGCCGGCATAGGCATTGTTCTTGGCACCGAGCGCGAGTGCCTTGTCGATCACCTGGGCGCGGGCGAGCGGGGTCTGCTGCCGCTCCAGCGCACGGCGCAGGATGGCGCGGCCGCGCGGCCCCGGATCGGCTTCGGCTCGGCTCAACGGATTGTCGAGAAGCTCGGCCGGAAGATCGGCCTCGAGCATCACCTTGGTCCGGCGCTCCACCGACCAGACCCCCATCGCCTCCAGTCGCTCGGCCAGTGCGACGCGCATGCTAGACTCGGTCGAAGGCGAGTCCGCGAGCGCCCACCAGACGCCGGGCGACCGGCTCGACGCCGCATCCGGCGGCGCTTGCTGCTTGGCGGCCCGGAGGAGAGCCAGGTCGAGAGGACGAAGTTCCTTCACGCCGGGAAGTCGCGCCCGGCTGCCGTGGATCAGCGACTCCATCAGCGCATCATAGACCGGATCGGGCTTGAAACCCTGCTCAGAGAGAAGGCGAAGCGACAGCTCGGCCTTGCCGCCGTCGCCGGCAATGGCCAGGCAGAAGGCCTGCCCGCGCTGGGCCGCTTCGCTGCGGCTGACGCCGAGCGCGCGGCGCACCTCGGCGCAGGCGCCGTTGGTGTCGAAGAGAAGATAGGCGGCGTCGAGCTTGAGGCGGATCAGCCGCTCATCGTTGATCCGCGGCGGCAGCGACTTCAGGAGGCGGTCGACCCCGGCGATCTCGCCCAGCGCCGCGAGCTTCTCGGCCCGCGCCACCAGCAGCTTCGGTTCGGCCGCCGGGCCTTCCGGCAGCAGCGCCTGGGAGAGCAGCAGGCGCCGTTCGAGGTCGCGGCTGACACGCGCTTCGGGCAAGGCCGGCAGGAGGCCGATCAGGCGATCGGCGACCGGGCGCGGCGTCCCCTGCCAGAGCGTGGTCGGGAGCGCGCCTTCCTCAGCCAACAGCGTACCGATCGCGTCGGCATCGACGGCCTGAAGGGTATCGACCTGGATACCAGGCTGAGACGGGCTCGGCGTCGTGGTCAGGATGCCCGGCGACGGCGCGGTCTCGGTCGCCACGGGCTTCGGATCCTCAGCCGGCTTGACCTCGGTCGCCGGCGGAGGCGCCACGGGACGCGTCGGCGTCAGGCGAATCGGACCGGAGGACTGAGCCTCGGCGGTACCCGACCACAGGACGGCAACCAGCGCCGTCGCGAGGGCGAGCCTAACGGCTGAACTTCTCATTCGGGATCACCCGTTCGACCGTGGTCGACGGCGCCGGAATCGTCCAGGTCGCCAGGAACACGAAAACGCCGGCCACGATGACGACGATACCGAGGCCGAGCATGAGACCGATGCGCGACTTCACCGCCTTGCCTTCCACCATCCGAGTTGTCCGATCCCCCGTCCGGTACCATCCGCCGGGCGCGGCTGGCATCACCCCTCTTGATAGCCTATACCTCGGCCGGGCGACAGGCCGAGACAAGGATGGTAGACTTCAATCGTGGCGACTCTGCGGCGGCGACGGTGGCGCGTGATCCACTGACTCCCGCGGGTGCCGGCTACCGGCCATCCCGCTCCGTGGTCCTGGTCGGCCTGATGGGGGCCGGCAAGACCTCGATCGGCCGCCGCCTGGCGCAACGCCTCGGCCTCGCCTTCGTCGATTCCGACCACGAGATCGAAACCGCCGCCGGCTGCTCCATCGAGACGATCTTCGAGATGTACGGGGAAAAAGCCTTTCGGGACTGCGAACGCCGGGTGATCGGGCGGCTGCTCGAAGAGCCGGTCCAGGTCGTCGCCACCGGCGGCGGCGCCTTCGTCGATCCCGAGACCCGCGCCCAGGTTAAGGCCCGCGGCCTGTCGGTCTGGCTCCGTGCCGATCTCGACCTCCTGCTTCACCGGGTCGCCCGCAGGGCCAACCGACCGCTGCTCAAGCGCGGCGATCCCCGCGAGATCCTCGCCGGGCTGATGGCGCAACGCTATCCGCTCTATGCCGAGGCGGCGATCACAGTCGACACCAGGGACGCCCCGCCGGACGTCACCGTGGACGCGGTGCTGGCCGGACTTCAGGCCCTCGAGCAGGTCGCCGAGCCGGCGACGGCGACGCCATGAGCGGCGACGACGTCAGTACGACCGAACAGCTGACCGTCGCGCTCGGCGACCGCAGCTACCAGATCCTGGTCGGTCCCGGGTTGCTCGGCGAAGCCGGCACGCACATGCTGCCGGTGCTGGCGCAGCGGCGGGTCATCGTCATCGCGGATGCGACCGTTGCCGGGCTTCATCTCGCGACTCTGACCGCCTCGCTCGATCGCGCGAAGATCGCGCACGACACCGAGGTGATGCCGCCCGGCGAAGGCACCAAGGACTTCGTCCATCTGCAGCAGCTCACCGACCGGCTGCTCGACCGCCGGGTCGAGCGGAGGACCATGCTGGTGGCGCTCGGCGGCGGCGTGATCGGGGACCTGACCGGCGTCGCCGCGGCGCTGATTCTCCGCGGCATCGACTTCGTCCAGATCCCGACCACGCTGCTGGCCCAGGTCGACAGCTCGGTCGGCGGCACGACTGGCATCAACACCCGCCACGGCAAGAACCTGATCGGCGCCTTTCACCAGCCACGGCTGGTGCTGGCCGACACCTCGGTCCTCGATACGCTGCCGAGGCGCGAGCGGCTGGCGGGATATGCCGAGGTGGTGAAGTACGGCCTGCTCGGCGATGCCGCCTTCTTCGACTGGCTGGATGCGAACGGAACGGCGGTGCTCGACCGCGACGGGCCCGAGCGCCGTCACGCAGTCGCGCATTCCTGCCGGATGAAAGCCGGGATCGTGGCATCCGACGAGCGCGAGAGCGGCGAGCGCGCCCTGCTCAACCTCGGCCACACCTTCGGCCACGCCTTCGAATCCGAACTCGGCTACGGCTCGGAGATGCTTCACGGCGAAGCGGTGGCCATCGGCATGGGGCTCGCCTTCGACCTCTCGGTCCGCCTTGGCCTCTGCCCGCCAGCCGACGCGGCGAGAGCCAAGCATCACCTCGCCCGCCTCGGGCTGCCGACGGGGCTAGCCGGGCGCAACTGGCCGCCCGAGCGGCTGCTCGATCACATGGGCCGCGACAAGAAGGTGGTCGACGGCCGCCTCACCTTCATTCTGGTCCGCGGTATCGGCCGGGCCTTCGTCAGCCGCGAGGTCGAGGCCGAAGACGTCAAGGCCGTGCTCGCCGCGGCAATGGCCGCCTGAGCGGAAGGCCATGCCGTTCTTCCACGGTGACTCCGAACTGTGGGCGACGATCGCGGCGATCACGCTGCTGCTGCTGGTCTCCGCCTTCTTCTCCGTCTCAGAAACGGCGATGACCGCGGCATCCCGCCCGCGGCTGCACGCGCTCGCCCGCCAGGGCTCGCGGCGCGCCAAGATCGTCAACGAGATCCGCGCCCATTCCGAACGGCTAATCGGCACCGTTCTCGTCGGCAACAACCTGGTCAACATCCTGGCGTCGGCGATGGCGACCAGCGCGCTGATCACGCTCTTCGGCGAAGTCGGCGTCGCCTATGCGACCGTGGTGATGACTGTGCTGGTGCTGGTCTTCGGTGAGATTCTGCCCAAGACCTACGCGCTGAACAATCCGGACCGGGTCGCGTTGATTCTGGCACCGGCGCTGAAGCCGATCGTCTGGCTGCTGGCGCCGGTCACCCGCGCCCTCGCCGTCGTCGTCCGCGGCGTGCTTCGTGTCTTCGGCGTGCAGGTGAAGGCCGAACTCGGCTCGGCCGAGAGCGAGCAGGAGCTTCGCGGCGCCATCGAGCTGCACAAGGGATCAGAACCGGAAATCAAGGAAGAGCGCGAGATGCTGCGCTCGATCCTCGACCTCGACGATGTCGAGGTCGGTCAAATCATGATCCACCGCAAGAACGTGATCATGCTTGATGTCGATCGGCCGGCGACCGAGATCGAGGCACAGGTTCTCGCGAGCCCCTACACACGGCTTCCGCTCTATCGCGACGAGCCCGACAACGTCGTCGGCGTGCTCCACGCCAAGGCGCTGCTGCGGGCGCTGCAGGCAGCAGGCGGCGACGTCTCCAAGGTCGACATCCTCGCGATCGCGGCCAAGCCCTGGTTCATCCCCGATACCTCCTCGCTGCTGGGCCAGCTCCGTCAGTTCCGCGAACGCCGTGAGCACTTCGCCCTGGTCGTCGACGAGTACGGCACGCTGATGGGCATCGTCACGCTCGAGGACATCCTGGAAGAAATCGTCGGCGACATCTTCGACGAGCATCAGGCCGCCGTCGTCGGCGTCCGGGCCCAGCCGGACGGCTCCTACCTGATCGACGGCGCGGTGCCGATCCGCGATCTCAACCGCGAGCTCGAATGGCACCTGCCCGACGACGCTGCTTCGACCATCGCCGGCCTCGTCCTCAACGAGGCGAGGCGCATTCCGGAGGTGGGACAGGAGTTCACCTTCCACGGCTTCCGCTTCGCCGTACTGCGCCGACAGCGTAACCAGATCACGCTGCTCCGCGTAACGCCGCCCCGACCGGCACCCGCCGAACAAGCGGCATAAAGCCGAGGCTTGTCGGATGTTCCCGATAAATCACTAGGATAGCCGCCCCCTTGCCAGCCTGAATTCGGGCTGTCCACAATACCCCAACGGCCGGCTTCCGACCGGCCGGACAAGGCATGGGAGGCGAAGATGGCGAACACCAAGAGTTCCAGATGCGCCGTGCTGGTCGGCCCGTACCTCTCGGGCAAGACCACGCTTCTCGAAGCGCTGCTGCACGCCTCTGGCACGATCTCCAAGCGCGGCTCGGTCAAGGACGGAACCAGCGTCGGCGATGCCTCCCCCGACGCGCGCCAGCGCCACATGAGCATCGAGATGTCGGCGGCGGCCGCGACTTACCTCGACGACCCCTGGACCTTCATCGACACGCCCGGCTCGATCGAGCTGACCCAGGAGGCGCGGAACGCGCTGCTGGCAGCCGACGTCGCCATCGTCGTCATCGAGCCGGTCGCCGAGCGCGTGCAGACGGCAGCGCCGATCTTCCGCTTCATCGACGAGCACGAAATCCCGCATATGGTGTTCGTCAACAAGATGGACGGCGCCACCCAGTCGCCGCGGGCTCTGCTGCAGGCGCTGCAGGAAATCTCCGAGCGTCCTCTGGTGCTGCGCCAGGTCCCCATCCAGGAAAACGACTCGATCACCGGCTACATCGACCTGGTGAGCGAGAGGGCCTATCGCTACAAGCCCGGCCAGGCCTCAGATCTGATCCAGATCCCCGAGGCGCTGGCGCCGGAAGAGAAGGCGGCTCGCACAGAACTCCTGGAAGCACTCGCCGACTTCGACGACAAGCTGCTGGAGAAGCTGCTCGAGGACGTGATCCCCTCGCCCAAGGAAATTTACCAGGAGCTTTCGAAGGATCTCCGCGACGACCGGGTCGTGCCGATCTTCCTCGGTGCCGCCGAGAAGGACCACGGCGTCCGCCGCCTCCTGAAGGCGCTTCGCCACGAGACGCCGCCCCATCAGGTCGCCGCCGCCCGCCGCGGCCTCCCCTCCGACGGGGAGGCCGTCGCCGAAGTGTTCAAGACGGTCTACGCCGCCGGCACCGGCAAGCTCAGCTATGTCCGGGTCTGGCGCGGCTCGATCAAGGACGGTCAGACCCTCGGCGGCTCGCGCGTCTCGGGAATCCTGAAGCCGTTGGGCGCCCAACTCACCAAGGTCACCGAGGCCAAGGCCGGCGACATCGTCGCCTTCGGCCGCATGGATCCGGTCAAGACCGGCGACGCGCTGACGCCGTCCGGACAGCGCCCGGCCAGCCTGAGGGCCTTCCCGCAGCCGCTCGCGCCCGTCTTCGCGCTCTCCATCCACGCCGACAACCGCAACGACGAGGTCAAGCTCTCCGGCGCCATCCAGCGCATGCTGGAGGAAGATCCCTCGCTCACCCTCGACCACGACGGCGATCTAGGCCAGCTCGTGCTCTCCGGCCAGGGCGACATCCACCTGCAGATCGCGCTCGATCGGTTGCGCCAGCGCAACAGCCTTAAGATCAGCACGACGCGGCCCAAAGTTCCCTATCGCGAGACCATCAAGAAGTCGGCGAAGCAGCATGGCCGGCACAAGCGCCAGACCGGTGGCCACGGCCAGTTCGGCGACGTCCACATCGAGATCCATCCGCAGCCGCGGGGCGAGGGCTTCGCCTTCCACGACAAGATCGTCGGCGGTGCCATCCCGCGCCAATGGATCCCCTCGGTCGAGGAGGGCGTGCGCGAGTTCCTGAGCAAGGGCGTGCTGGGGTTCAAGGTCGTCGACGTCGCCGTCACGCTGACCGACGGGCAGTATCATGCCGTCGACTCCTCCGACATGGCCTTCAAGACCGCCGGCCGCATCGCCATCAGCGAGGGCCTGCCGAAATGCGATCCGGTTCTGCTGGAGCCGATCGGGCTTGTCACCATTTCGGTGCCGAACGAACACACCGCCAAGGTTCAGCGCGTGATCACAGGGCGGCGCGGCCAGATCTTGGGCTATGACGCCAAGCCCGGCTGGAAGGGCTGGGACGAGGTCACCGCCAACATGCCGCAGTCGGAGATCCACGACCTGATCATCGAACTGCGCTCGCTCACGCTCGGCGTCGCCACCTATAGCTGGAAGTTCGACCATCTGGCCGAGCTGACCGGCAGGCTCGCCGACAAGGTGATCGAGGACCATGGCGGCCGGCACCACGCGGCGGCGGCGGCAAGCTAACGCTTGAGGTAGCGCGCGAAGAGCGCCGACACCTGGTTTCTGGCATCGGCCCAGGCTGCCGCGTCGCCACCGGTCGTCGCGCCCTTGCCGGTCGGCGAGTTGGCGTTGCTGCGGGCCTCGACGAAACGGACCGGCGCGGCGCTGTCGAAGGAGTGATGTGCGCCGGGATAGATCTTGATCTCGACCGGGTGGGCTTCCGAACGCGACGACTCAGCCAGGCGCCGGCAGGTCTCCGCCGGGGTCCAGTCGTCCTTCTCCCCGATCAGGATCAGGAGCGGCGCGATCGACTGATAGACACCGGAATAGCCGACGACAGGGCCGCGGCCGCCCTCGGCCCGCTGGGTCGACCAGCGGCCATAGGGTCCGCTGCAGGAAGGATAGAGCGCGACCGCGGCGGCGAAGCCGTCCTGCTTGGCCGCGCGCAGCGGATTCTTCGGATCGATCGGCTGATACATGCTGGCCAGCGTCGTGAAGCCGCCATTCGATCCGCCCATCAGGCCGATCCGCTTGGGATCGACGGCGGGCAGCGTGCGGAGGTAGGCGAGTGCACCATAGGCATCGCCGGCCCGGGCGTAGCCGCTGGCGCCGCGCAGCCGTTCGAGCGACTCCGTGCAGATGCCGTTCGGCAGGTTCCGGGGCGTGAAGCTGTCCGGCATGAGGACGACATAGCCTTCGGCGACCAGCAGGTTCGCCCAGCGACGCGGCGCGCCACTCGAACGCGGACCGAGGCCGCTGCAGTCATGCATGACGACGATGGCCGGAAACGGGCCGGCGCCGTCGGGAACGATCAGCGTCGCCGGAATCTGGAGGGGCGAGCCGACCGAGGCGATCGACACCGCCGTCTCGGCCGCGACGGCGGAACCGGCGCCCGCGAACCAGGCGCCGAGCGCCAGCGACAGCATGCCTCGTCTCGTCATGATCCCTCCTCGGCTGCGCCTGTCTGCAACGGCGCCGCCCCCCGGATCCCTGCGCTCACAGGCGGACGGTGTCGATCACCCGTCCGTCCAGCACGAGATCGTCATGGGTCTCGAGCAGCGCCAACTCCTCGAATATCGTCTCCGCGATCCTGGTTCCCGCGCTTGCCTCGATCACCCGACCGAGCGCGGCTGTCTCCGCCTCGTCGAGATCGTCCACGAGGTTGAAGAGGCCGATCGAATAGAACCGGGTCTCGCGCCCGCCGAGGCGGCGCTGAAGCAGCCCGAGTGCGTCGTCGCCTCCCCGGCGCTCGGGATAGAGCGGCAGATAGAGCCGGCCGCGGTTGAATGCCGTCCCGGCCCAGAGCCCGCCGATGGTGACGGCGACCGGCCCGGAGCCCGCCGCTGCCTCTAGCCGGCACCTCGCCTCGAAGAGCCCGTCCCGCTCCAGGCCCGAGCGGAGCGTCGCGTGCAGGACATCCCGCCGGCGCTCGGCCATGGCCCAATCGACCTTGGCGCCGACGGGCGAGGCGCGGAGCCGGGCTACCAGATCTCGGTATGCGGCGCTTTCCTCCAGCACTTCAGACGCCAGCCGGACCACCGCGGAGATCCGGCCCGCCTCGTAACGTCCCATGACGGCGTCCGATCCCGGCCGACGGGCGATGACAAGCGGATGATCGGGGCGCAGGAGCGGAAGCTGGTTGGCACGATAGGCTTCGTCCAGGACCAACCGGGCGCCGGGCTCGAAGCGAAAGCGCTGCTCAAGGTAGCCGAGAGCGGCATCGCCGACGAAACGGCCCGACGACGAAACGTCGCCGGTCAGGTCACGATGTTGAGGTAGCTGCCGCGAGGCGCGGCCAGGTTGATCAGCCCGCGGGCGATCATCTTGAACATGCGCATGATCTGGCCGTCGATCTCGTCGTCGGTGACCGCGGTCTTGATGCGCTGGGCCAGACCCGGCCGCTGCTGGGCAGCCCCTTCCGGGCGCTCGGCCCGGCCGGCTTCGGCGCGGCCGACCGGAGGCGGCAGCAGCTTCCGCTGCGGCGACGAGCCGATGCGGGGATCGCGGGGAGGGGTCGGGTTGACGGCCATGACGAGCGGATTATGCCACGGCGTCCTTGGCCGGAACAACCTGCACAGGCTTCGGCGAAGTCGATGCCGGTGCCTTGGCCTCGCGGCCGACGGCCGTGGCGAGCACCACCATCAGGGTCTTCGGATCCAGGCTGCGCCAGAGGAACAAGGGACCGCCTCCGCTCGCACGCAAATGAAAATCACTTGCGTCTACGATCGAGAGTGAACCGAATCGCGCCCGCGGTCAATGCGAATGAGTTGCAAATCCGAGGCGAAGCCGACGGGGCAATGCGGGGCCTTGCCACGCGCCTCCGCCTGACCGTAAGCACGACCGCATGGACATGAACACGGTCACCCTCGCGCTCTGGGCCTCGAATCTCAGCCGCCCGCTTGCCTCCCTCGAGGAGTGGGTGGGCGTCGCCGCGGCGAAGATCGCCGAGGCCGAGGCCGGCGGCGCCGACCTGCTGCTGCTGCCGGAGTGGATCTCCTCGCACTGGCTCACCTTCGCCCCGGCCGATCTCGCCCGCGGGCATGAGGTCGCCTGGATGGCCGCGCAGACCGAGGCGGCGCTCGCCGGACTCGCGCGCGCACTCTCGGGGCGGAAACTCGCGCTCGCCGCCGGCACCATGCCGGTCGCCGAGGCCGGCGGCTTCGTCAACCGCGGCCAACTGTTGCTGCCCGACGGAGCCCGCGGGTATCAGGACAAGCTCTGTCTGACGCCGTTCGAGAAGCGTGTCGGCGGCTGGCGGGTGAACCCGGGCCAAGCCCTGACCGTGTTCGAATGGCGCGGGCTTCGACTCTCCATGCCGGTCTGCCTCGACATCGAGCAGCCGGATCTCGCGGCACGGATGCAGAAGCTCGACCTCGACCTGGTATTGGTGCCGTCGATGACAGACCTCGAATCCGGCTACCGCCGGGTCTTCGGCTGCGCAAAGGCACGTGCGATCGAGCTGCTCTGCCCGGTCGCCGCGGTCGGCGTCATCGGCAGCCAGGTGCTCCACGGCGAGCCCGAGCCGGCGACCTCCGGAGCGGCGGTCTATCTTCCGTGCGAACCCAGCCTCGGCGCCAACGGGGTCCATGCAGAGATCCCGATGCTGGCCGAGTCCGACGGCGACGGCCCTTTGCTGATCGCCCGCGACGTGCCGGTCGGCGCCTGCCGGGCGCTCCGCCGCGACGGCGCCGAGGCCTGGCCCGGCCCCTGGGATTCCGGCCACGTCCGGCTGGACGAGGCAAGGCTCGGCGGCTAGGGTCCGGCCTCATGCGTATCCTGGTGGTCCAGCACGACAAGGATGATCCGGCCGGCGTGATCGGCGAGCGGCTCGTCGCCCGTGGCGCGACGCTGGTTCCGACCCTGCCGTTCCAGGGCGACGCCTTCCCGGACGGTCCCGAGGCGCATGACGGCCTCGTGCTCATGGGAGGCGCGATGAGCGCCGCCGACGACACGGGCTTTCCCTATTATTCGCGCCTCCACCGGATGGTCCGGCGCTTCCATGACGCCGGCCGCCCGATCCTCGGCATCTGCTTAGGCTCCCAGATCATTGCGCGCGCCTTCGGCAAGCCGGTTTACCGCAACAAGGTGACCGAGATCGGCTTCTGCCCGGTGCGTCTGACCGAGGCCGGCCAGGCCGACCCGATCTTCGCCGGTCTCGGCGCCCAGATCCGCCCGATGCAGTGGCACGAAGACACCTTCGACCTGCCGGACGAAGCGACGCGCCTGGCCGAGAACGACGACTCCCTGAACCAGGCCTACCGCATCGGCCAATCGACCTATGCCGTGCAGTTTCACCCCGAGGTGGATCGCGGCATGGTCCGCACATGGGCCAAGACCGCCGGCGCGGACGAGAAGACGACGACCCGGCTGGAAGCGGAGATGGAGGCCCATCTCGCCGCCGCCGAGCGTCTGGGCCGCACCATCGGCGACCGTTGGTTCGACCTGGTCGAGCGACACGGACAGCGGTCGGCCGCCTGACTTAAGGGCCGCCCTCCGCCGTCGTCGCTTCACGCCCCGTTACTTTTTCTGAGAGACAATCCGTGTCCAAGCCACAGCCTGCCCGCGGCATGCGGGACATCCTGCCGACCGAAGCCGCCATCCGCGACTGGATGCAGACCCGCATCCTCGAAACATATCGCCGCTTCGGCTACACCCGCATCGAGACCCCGGCGCTGGAGAATATCCAGCTCTTGACCGGCGACGACGGCGGCGAGAATGCCAAGCTCGTCTTCAAGGTAATGAAGCGGGGCGAGAAGCTCGACCTCACTCGTCCGGTCCTCGGCGAGGACGACCTCGTCGATCTCGGTCTCCGCTTCGACCTGACGGTGCCGCTGGTCCGCTTCTTCACCTCCAACCGCGCCAGCCTTCCCCGCGCCTTCAAGGCGATCCAGATCGGCCCGGTGTGGCGGGCGGAGCGTCCGCAGAAGGGCCGCTACCGCCAGTTCACCCAGTGCGACATCGACATCATCGGGCTCGAGGAAGGCCTGGCCGAGGCCGAGTTGCTGGTGGCATCCGCCGAAGCCCTGATCGCCGTCGGCTTCGAGGGCTTCACCATCCGCCTGAACGACCGCCGCATCCTGACCGCGATCGCAGCGGCCTCCGGCGTCGATGAATCCCGCTACGGCTCGGTCTTCATCACCCTCGACAAGCTCGACAAGATCGGTGTCGACGGCGTGAAGAAGGAACTGGCGCAGCAGGGCTTCACCGAGGCGCAGATCGACCGCCTCGCCTCGATGCTGGACGGCGTCGAAGGGATCTCGGTCGAGGACTTCGCCAAGCGCCTCGGCGACAGCCTCCCGGCCAAGGTGCCGGGACTGGTGCGCGAAATCCTGGACGCGGTCGGCGCCGATGCGGGCAACCGCTACAAGGTCGTCTTCGATCCGACCTTGGTGCGCGGCATGGGCTACTACACCGGCCCGGTGTTCGAGATCGCCCAGCCGGGATACGACTTCTCCATCGCCGGCGGCGGCCGCTACGACCGCATGGTGGGGAAGCTCTCGGGCGAGGAGGCGCCGGCCTGCGGCTTCTCGATCGGCTTCGAGCGCGTCGTCACCATCCTGATGGACAAGGCCTTCACCCCGCCGACCGAGGCCAAGCTGACGGCGCTGCTGGTGCCGGAGGGGACCGATCTCCGCCGCGCGCTCTCCACATCCCGGACACTCCGCGGCGAGGGCCTGGCGCCGTCGCTGTTCCCGCTGGAGAAGAAGCTCGGCCGCCAGCTCGAAGGGCTGCAGGCCTCCGGCTTCACCCACTACGCGGTGCTGGAGGGCGAGGGCCGACCGACGGTGAAGGAGATGAAATCTCCTTCACGATGAATATATAATAATTATTCATCCATAGATAGTATGCGGCCACGCGAAGGCGAGGCCGTTTGGATAGGCTGGAGCGGGCGCCCCCTCCTCTGACGTTGCCAGCTCCGGCCCGAACCCTATCCGCCGCTTAAGGACCGCCTGCCCGAAACGGCGCGGCCTCCGCCTTCGCGGCCCCTTCATCACCACACGGCCGGGTGATGCCGTAGCGCCTGCCGGCGCCTGAACGGGCGCCGCGCCAGCCGCACGAAACCGCCAATCAGCAAGCTGAGCAAATGGCGCAGTTCAGCGCTTCTCAGCACATGTGCGCGGGCGGCGCAGCGGGGAATCGCGTCCCAGTCGAGTCGGGAAAGCCTGTCGGGGTGCATGGGGACCTCTCCAAGGAAGATCCCTAATCTAATATATTCTTAGAAATCACTAATGCGTTCCGAAATCATATGATTTATGATTTCAATGCATGAATAACAGCTTCGGCGACCTCCAGACCTTCGCCCGAGCCGCCGAGCTGGGCAGCCTGACCCGGGCTGCCCAGGCTCTCGGCCTGACTCCGTCGGCGGTGAGCCGGAGCCTTCAGCGGCTGGAAGAACGCCTGCACACCCGCCTCCTCTACCGCACCACCCGCAGCGTCGCGCTGACCGAGGAAGGGATGCGCTTCCACCAGCGCGTGCTCCAGCTCTTCAGCGATCTGGAGGAGGCCGAGGCGGAGGCCCGCGGCCGGCCCGGCTACATCTCCGGCGTGCTCCGCATCAGCACCTTCACCGCCTTCGGCCCGCACCAGATCCTCCGGATCCTGCCGGAATTCACCCGCCGGCATCCGGCGCTCAAGATCGACCTCGATTTCTCCGACCGCCGCGTCGACCTCGTCGCCGAGGGCATCGATGTCGCGATCCGTCTCGGCACGCTCGCCGACTCCTCGCTGGTCGCGCGCAAGATCGCCTGGGCCACCCGCGTCGTCTGCGCGGCTCCGGCCTATATCGAAAGACGGGGCGCGCCGAGGACGCCGCAGGAGCTCGCAGACCACGACTGTATCGGCTTCCGCGATCCGGGCCTCATCCATCTCAACGACTGGCCCTTCGATACGCCGGCCGGGCGGATTAGCGTTCCCATCTCCGGCCCGATCGTCGCCGGCGACGGCGACACCGTGTTCCGGCTGGCCGAGTCCGGACTCGGCATCGCCCGGCTCTCGCGCTTCATCGCCGCCTCGGGCTTGCGCGACGGGCGCCTGGTGCCACTGCTGCAGGACTACGAGATGCCGGACCAGACGCCGCTGCACGTCGTCTATCCGCACAAGCATCATCTGCCGCCGAAGGTCGCCGCCTTCGTCGACTTCCTCGTAGAGAAATTCGGCCCGGTGCCGCCCTGGGAACGGAGAGACTGATGGCCGTCTTCGTCTCATTCCTGCCGATCATCGTGCTGATGGTGGCATCGCGCTTCCTTCCCCGGCGGACGTCGCTGCTGGTCAGCCTGATTTCGGCGGCCGCGACTCTCGCCCCCTGGGCTCTCGGCGGACAGGCGAAGCAGTTCAGCTTCGTGCTTGCCGCTTTGATCGCCGCCAGCTTCCTCTGGGATCGTTTGCACCCGACCTCGGCCGAGCGCTGGTCAGGGCTGCTGCTGACCGGCGGCCTCGCCCTCTATGCCTTCGTCTCGATCGCGCTCGGCCATCCCTTCGCCGAGCAATGGGCGCATGAGCGCGTGCCTCAAGATCAGTGGACGCATCCGCTGACAATCCACATCGTCACGACGATCACCGCCGTGTGGGGCGCGATCTACCTGGTGCTGGCGGCGAACGCGTTTCCGCGCGAGCGCTGGCAGCTGCCGCCCGAAACGCGCGCAACGATGTCCATCGTCCTGGTCGTTGCCGGAATCGTGTTCACGAGCTGGTATCCCGGCTACGCCGTCGCCCACCCTTAAGCGGCACTACTTGCCCTCGCGCCGCCAGGCGATCATCGCCATGCCGAGCGCCATCGCCAACACCAGGAGCGCCGGCATGAGGGCAACCTCGTCGAGGCCGACGGTGGCGAAGTCGCCGTTGCTGCGGAAGCCGATCCAGTCGCGGCCGAAGGCCGGCCGGCCGGGGCGCACCTTGCGCGGCTCCGGTGTCGCGTCCTGCAGCCAGTGGACCGAGCCGCCTGAGGCCTGGGTGAAAGGCGAGAGCTTTGCATCGGTGGCTCGGACATCAGCCCATTCGAGCGGGTTCAGCGGGCCGACCGCCGTGATCGCCGTGCGCTGGCCGTCGGCGAGGCGGTAGAGCCCGGCCTGGTCGACCGCGAGCGTGCCACTGGCGCGGCCGGAGGCATCCTCGGTCATGGCGACGCTGGCGGTCTCGCCATTGGGGAGCGTCACCGTCACCGGGCGGTCGTCGGCCTTCACCGTGCGTCGCGTCACTTCCAGCCGGTCGCCGCGAAGCTGGGCGGAGAGCACGTTCTCCTCCAGTTCCGGCTCCTTCATCAGCCAGTGAGCCAGTCGCCGAAGCAACTCGGCCTGCGGGCCGCCGCCCTCGAAGCCGCGAGTCCAGAGCCAGATGTGGTCGCTCATCAGCTGGGCGACCCGGCCCTTGCCGACACGGTCGAGCACCAGCAGCGGCCGCGCGTTCGGTCCCTGCATGACGACCTCGCCGCGCTGCGCCTCGGCGTCGATGTAGCGGAACCAGCGACCCCAGGTGGGATCGTCCCCGGCGCTACCGGGAAGATCGGCGGTGACCGGGTGACGATGGCCGGCCTGGCTCAGCACCGGCTTGAAGCCCTGCTCGACCACCTGTCCGGTCGGCTCAGCCGGCATCACGCGCCCAAGCGGGCTGCGATAGAGGCTGAGCGATCCGGTGAAGGGCGGGCCGGTCGCATCCAGCAGCGCGCCGCCTTTCTCGACATAGTCGGCGAGGTTGGCGATGTAGGCGCGCGGCAGGATGCCCTGGCGGCGGAAACGATCGAAGATGACGAGGTTGAACTCGTCGAGCTTGATCTCGAACAGCTCGCGGATCGGGAACGCGATCAGCGACAGCTCGCGGATCGGCGTGCCGTCCTGCTTCTCCGGCGGACGCAGGATGGTGAAGTGCACGAGGTCGACCGAGGGGTCGGCCTTCAGGAGGCTGCGCCACGTGCGCTCGCCGGCATGGGGCTCGCCCGAGACCAGCAGCACGCGGAGCCGGTCGCGAACACCGTTCAGCGCGGCGACCGCCCTGTTGTTGTCGAGGGTCAGTTCCTTCGGCCCGGCTTCGACCGAGAGTTCGACCACCGTCTGGCCGCCGTGATCGAGCGTCAGCGGCACCTCGACCGTGCGCCCGACCGGAACCGTCAGCCGCTGCTCGGCGCCGCCGTCCCGGCGGATGGTGACCTGCACCGGCGTTCCCGGCGCGACCGCCGCATCCTCGACCCGGATCGACATGGAGATCGGCTTGCCGACGAGGCCGTAGGTCGGGGCCTTCTCGATCACCAGGCGGCGATCGGCCTCGCCCTTCTGACCGGTCAGCATCACATGCAGCGGGGCACCGAGGAGATCCTTGGCATCGGCGGGAAGGTCATGGACCTGGCCGTCGGTGACGACGGCGACGCCGGCGAGCCGATGCCGGGGCACGTCGGCCAGCGCCTTGTCGAGCTGGGTCATCAGCCGCGTGCCGTCTTCCGAGGTCAGCACGTTACCGCCGACGGTGACGGTGCGGAGCTCGACACCTGGAAGCGCCTGAAGCTTGGCGGCGAGCTGCTCGGCCGCGCGCCGGGTCTCGGTCAGGCGATTGCCGATCTTCTGGCTCGGGCTCTCGTCGACGACGAGGACGGCGATGTCGGGCCGCGCCTCCCGCCGCTCGGCGACCAGCGTCGGATTGGCGAGCGCGGCCAGGAGGGCCAGCGCCGCGCCGGTCCGCCACCAGGCGCCGCGGGCACGGGTGAACAGGCCCAGGCCGACGACG
>CAMDFP010000032.1 GCA_945897335.1 Asaia bogorensis
ATGGCGAGCCAGCGGCCGTCGGCAAGCTGGACCTCGACCCGCTCGCCGGTGCCGCGGCGGAACTCGGCCAGACGATCGGCCACGTACTCTTCCTCGCGGCCGACGGCGGCGGGGATTCGCCCGGCACGGACGTGGCGGCGGGATGCCTCCTCGAAACTGATTCCCGCCCTGAGCGCCTCACCATCGTCCGAAGCGGCAAGGGACAGGGTGGCGGCGGCGCCGGCGTTGTAGAGGACGAGCCGCTCGTCGGCGTCCCACAGCATGAAAACGAGAGGAAGGCTCTCGATCGCGTCGCTCAGGCGGCCATGCGCCTGGGCGGCCCGGGCCTCGCTCTCGCGGAGCGCGATCTCCGCCCGCTTCAGATTGGTGATGTCGACGCGGAGGCTGACGATGCCGCCCTCCCCGGTTCGGTGGTCCCACGTGGCGAGCCAACGGCCATCGGCGCGCTCGACCTCCCTCGGCTCTCCGGTAGCCCCACGGATCTGCGCCAGGCGCTCGCGGATGTAGTCGTCCTCGCGGCCGGCAGCAGCGGGATACCGGCCCGAGCGTACATGGCGCGTGATCGCATCCTCGAGGCGGACGCCCGGGACCAGGGCCTCGCCTCCGTCACTCTTGACGGCGGCGCTGTTGACGACGACCAGGCGTTCGTCGGCGTCCCACAGGAAGAACGGGTCGGCGAGGCTCTCGACGGCGTCGCGCAGGCGAGCATGGGCGCGTTCCGCCTGCGCCTCGCTCTCGCGCAGCGCTGCCTCGGTCTGCTTCAGATAGGTGATGTCGGTGAGAGAGATGGCGAGGAATCCGTTCGGCAGCGGCAGCCAGCTGACGTCGATCACCGCACCGTTCGGGCGCGTACGCTCATAGCGTAGCGGCAAGCCGGCACGAGCCATCTTCAGCCGCTCGGCGACGAAGGTTTCGGCGTCTTCGGTTCCGTGCTCACCGGCCGCGACCATGCCGCGGAGCACGGACTCGAACGTCGTGCCTTCACTCAGCCCGTCGGCGCCGCCGAGCAGCGACTCATAGAGCTCGTTCCAGGCCACGGCACGAAGATCGCGGTCGAAGACACAGATCGCCTGGTGGGTGGTGGCGAAGACCATGCGAAGCAGCGTCCCGATCTCCTCCAGCTGATCGGTGGCGGCGTCGCGGCGCCGGATGACGACGACCAGCAGCACCCCACCGATCGCCAGGCCGACGATCATCAGGGCACCCTCTATCGTGGAGGCGACCAGGACTTCCCGGAACGAGGCGAGCGTATCCCAGCGCGACATCGTCGAGACAACCACCAGCTCGGTTCCGGGAACCGCCCGGTAGCCGACGATCCGCTCCATCCCGTCGACGCCGGTCGTCATCTGCAGAGCGGTGGGCCGAACATCGCGAGGCAGCGCCTGGAACATCGGTGCGGATGGGAGCGGACGTCCGACCCATTCGTCGAGCGCAGCCGTTCCGGTGAGAAGGACGCCGTCCCGCCGCGCCAGGAGGACGACGGTGTCCGCACCCAGATAGATCGCCCGATAGAAGTCGCGAAAGTAGTCGAGACGGAGAACCGCGTTCACGATGCCGTCGAAGCGTCCGCCGGCGTCTTCGAACCGGCGCGAGACCGGAATGATCCAGGCACCGTCGACACGTGAGCGGATCGGGCCGGCTAAGTGGAGACCCGCGGCCGGATCGTCGCGATGGACGCTGAACTGGCTCTGATCGGCGATATTGAGCGCCGGCGGATCGCGGTAGGTCGACGAGGCGACCTGGTTGCCAGCCGCGTCGCTCCACCCGATGGCCTGGATCGCCGGCGAATCCTCGCGGATCGTCTTGAGCGCCTCGTGAACCTCAGCCGCACCGGCGAGGAGACCCGCATCGACGCTGACGCGGAGTTCGCTCGCCTCCTTCAGTGCACGGGAGACGCCTTCGAAGGTACGCTGGGCGTGCTCGGCGAGGATGGTGGCCGCGCTCAGAGTGTCGCGCTCGCCTCGGGAGATGGCCGTCTCGTAGGCGCTCCTGATCGCATAGCCCTTCGCCATTAGTAAGAGCACCGCCATCACGAGGACGACGGCGATCGCGACCTTGGCCGTGCGCGAGAAAACTGGGGTCTTCAACCACTGCTCCCGCTGCTCAGGCATCCGGCCTGGGAGGCAGCGACGCCGCCGGCGGAATCCGAGTCTTGAGTGGAACCGTTGCAGAGGGTCGCATCATTGAAGCTGTCGGGCGACAAGGGAATATAAGGGCTCGGCTTATTGCGAGTTCTTACAAGTTGTTGCGCGCGCATGCGGAGGCTCAGGCGGCCTCGGCGATCGAGCGCGGAAGCAGCACGGTGATGACCGTGCCGGCACCCGGCTGACTCACGATCTCGATCTCGCCGCCGAGGCACTCGACCAGCGCTCGGGTCAGAGGCAGGCCGAGGCCGACACCCTGGGGGCGGCCGAGGATCGACCTGCCGACCTGGACGAACGGGCGCATGGCCAGCGACACGTCCTCGGGACTCATGCCGATGCCGCTGTCGCGGATGACCAGAACCATGCAGCCGCGAAGCCGGTCGAGCCGGGCCTTCAGCTTCACCGAGCCGCCGGAGGGCGTGAACTTGATGGCATTGGTGGTGAGGTTGAGCACCACCTGCAGCAGCTTCGAGCCGTCGGTCTGCAGCGCCGGGAAATTCTCGTCGACCTCGACCTTGATGCGCACTCCGCTCGTCTCGGCGAGGCCGCGCACCATCGAGACGGCGCGATCGAAGATGTCGGCGACCCTGACCTCGCCGACCTTCAGCCGGTCGCGGCCGGATTCGACCTTGGCGAAGCTGAGCGCGTCATCGCAGACCCTTGCGAGATGCGTCGCTGAATTATGGATGTCGGCCGCATAGCCCTTGTAGCGGGGGTTTCCGAGCGGGCCGAAGCTCTGGTCCTTCAGGATCTCCGAGAAGCCCAGGATCGCGGTGAGCGGCGTGCGGATCTCGTGGGCGAGGTAAGCTGCGACCTCGCCATCGTTCTTGCCCTCGTTGGTGCTCCGCGCTTCCAGCCGGGTCAGGCGATCCTCGGTCTCGCGAAGCAGCGCGCGGGCCTCGTTGAGCTTGCGGGTCGCCACCACCGCGCGGCGCCACGAGGCATGCCAGCGCGCAAGGCCGATGACCCGGTCCTTGAACTCGAGCGGATCGTAGGGCACGCGGATCGCATCGCCGACCGACAGCGCCAGCGGCCGATGCCCGGCATCGACATAGAGCGAGAGGACGGCCGGACGCTCGTCCTCCGGCAGCCGCTGCCAGTGCGCGAGCATCTGCAATGCAGCCGGGCCGCCGAAGGGAAGGTCGAGGATGATCATGTCGGTCGCCCGCACCGCGGCGATGTCGGGGAGCTGGGCGATCGGGGAAAGCCCCTCACCAGCCAGAAGCTGCCCGAGCTCCCGCGCCAGGGACGGCTGGCCGAACACCAGTACACGCGGCTCGGGCGCAGGAAGGGGGGCGAGCGCTTTCATGGTCACCCCGAAGGATCGCCCGGGAGTCCTTAACCTAGGGTTAAAGAACCTTCGAACCTAGGGTTAAAGAACGCGGCCAGCCTTATCGCCGGCGGTGAAGTTCCGCTCGACGTAGTCCGCAAGGTAGCTGAGGCAGGCTTCGAGCCTCTGAGAGGCGGTGTCGACGACCAGCTCGGGCGCCTCCGGCGGCTCGTAGGGTGCTGAGACTCCGGTGAACTCCTGGATCTGCCCGGCCCTGGCCTTGCGGTAGAGGCCCTTTGGATCGCGCTGCTCGCAGGTGGCGAGGTCGGCGGCGACATGGATCTCGTGGAACAGATCCGGGGCGATCCGGCGGACCCGGTCACGGTCCTCCCGGTAGGGGGATATGAAGGCGGTGATGACGATGATACCGGCGCGGGCGAAAAGCGCCGCGACCTCGCCGACCCGGCGGATGTTCTCGGCCCGGTCCTCGGGCGCGAAGCCCAGGTCGGCCGAGAGGCCGTGGCGGATATTGTCGCCGTCGAGCACGGCCACGTGCCAGCCCTTGCGGAACAGGTGGTGCTCGAGCTCGACCGCCAGCGTCGACTTGCCGGCGCCGGAAAGCCCGGTGAACCAGAGGATGCCGCTCTTGTGCCCGTTCGCCCTCCAGCGCTCGGCGAGAGCGACCTGGCCCTCTTCCCGTTTGACGTTGGTCGAGCGGATGACGTCGCGGCGCGAGCGCGCATGGCCGTCCAGCGAGACGGTGCCGCCGCCGGCGACGTCGAAGCCGTCGACCAGCACGAAGCGGCCGGTGCGGGGCAGGATCCGGGCATCGTCGACGGCCAGCGTCGAGCGCGCCCGCAACACCACCTCGGCGATCTCGCCGGACAGCACGGCATCGGCGGAGCGGCTGGCGAGATCGGCGGTGTCGATCACCCGCTCGATCGTCTGCACCTCGACCTGATGCTCGGCGGTGGCGAGCTTCAGCTTGTAGCGCTTGCCCCGGACCAGCGGCTGGCGGCCGAGCCAGACCAGCCGCGCCCGGAGGCTGTTGGTCTCGGCCGGCCCCGAGTCCTCCAGATGGCCGATCTGACCGCGCTCGACGAAGATCTGGTCGTCGAGGGTGATCCCGGTGGAGCGGCCGGCCTCGGCCTCGTTCGGACGCCGGTCCTCGGGCCAGGCTTCGATCGTCGCCACCTTCGCCTTCCGCCCGCCCGGCGAGAAAACCAGCGTGTCGCCGATCTTGAGCCGACCGCTCTCGATGCGGCCGGCGAGGATGCGGCGCTCGTCGAACTTGTAGACGTCCTGGATCGGGAAGCGGAGCGGCTGGTCGGTGGCGGACGGCGGCGGCAGGAAGCCGTCGATCGCTTCGACCAGGGTCGGTCCGCGATACCAGGCCGTCGCCGTCGAGCGCAACGCCACGTTGTCGCCCTCGCGGCCCGACACCGGAATGATCGCCTTGGGCGCGACACCGAGTGAGTCGAGATAGGACCCGATATCGCGCGCGACCTCGGCGAAGCGCGCCTGGTCGTATCCCACCAGGTCCATCTTGTTCACGGCGACGACGATCTGCGGGAGGCCGAGCAGGCTGAGCAGATAGCCGTGACGGCGCGACTGCTCGCGCACGCCCTCCTTGGCATCGACCACCAGGAGCGCGCCTTCGGCAGCGGCCGCGCCTGTCACCATGTTGCGCAGGAACTCCTTGTGGCCCGGCGCATCCACCAGCGTGTAGGCCCGCTTCGCCGTCTTCAACCACACCTGGGTGGTGTCGATGGTGATCCCCTGGTCGCGCTCGGCCTGGAAGGCATCCAGCAAGAATGCCCATTCGAACGGCATGCCGCGCTTTGCCGACGACGCGCGGATCGCCTCCAGCTTGCCGTCGGGCAGCGAGCCGGTGTCGTGGACCAGGCGGCCGACGAGCGTCGACTTGCCATGATCGACATGGCCGGCCAGCGCGATCCTGAGAGGGGCGATCGGCTCGGCCACTACATGTACCCGGCGACGCGCAGCCGCTCGAAGGAATCCTCCGCCTCGTGGTCCATGGCGCGGCCGGCCCGCTCGGGCGCCCGCGTCGCTTCGAGCTCGGCGATGATCTCGTCCAGCGTCGCGGCTTTGCTCGCCATCGGGTTGGTGATGTCCTGGTCGCCGAGCGAGCGATAGCGCTTGCCGCCCTTGGCGAAGTAGAGGTCGACCACCGGGATCCCCTCGCGCCGGATGTAGCGCCAGACGTCGACCTCGGTCCAATGCAGCAGCGGATGCACGCGGATATGGGTCCCCGGCGCGAAGTCGGTCTTGAACTGATCCCACAGCTCCGGCGGCTGCTCGCGCACGTCCCACTCCGCGTTCTCGCCACGCGGGCTGAAATAGCGCTCCTTCGCCCGGGTCGCATCCTCATCCCGACGGATGCCGGCGATCACCGCCTTCAAGCTCAGCCTCTGCACCAGCGACTTCAGCGCATAGGTCTTGCGGGCGGACGATCGCGCCGCCGGCGGCAGGGTGGGGTCCATCTCCTCGACCGGCGGGCAGGGCTCGACCGTGAGGTCGAGACCCCATTCCCGCGCATATCGATCACGGAACGCGTACATCTCCGGGAACTTCTTGCCCGTATCGCAGAACAGCGCCGGGAACGGCACGCGGCCGAAGAACGCCTTCCGGCAGAGCCAGACCATGACGTTCGAATCCTTCCCCAGCGACCACAGAAGGCCGAGGGGATCGAGCTTGTTGAAGGCTTCGCGGAGGATGTAGACGCTCTGGCTCTCGAGCGCGTCGAGGTGATCCATGGGGCGCTTCCATAAGCCAGCCCCGCCGCCGTGTCGAGCCCCGTGCTGGGCCTACCCCCGGCCCCGGCAAGCCCTTGAAAGCGCTGATCTTGATCTGGATCGCCCGGCACCCCAAATAGGCCTCTGGCGGTGCCTCTCTAAGGGCCGCCGGTTCGGGAGCGCCACCTGAAGGCGCTCCGGGGTACTCGCTCAAAGGAGGAGGCCGTGAGCCGCATGCCCGTGTTCAACAGTCCGTTCCTGCTGGGTTTCGACCATTTCGAGCGCGCCGTCGACCGCATCGCCAAGATGTCGGCCGAGGGCTACCCCCCCTACAACATCGAGCAGATCGGCGACGGCCGGATCCGCATCACCCTCGCGGTGGCGGGCTTCGGCGAGGGCGACCTGCAGATCCAGGTCGAAAACAACCAGCTGACCATCCGCGGCCGCCAGGAAGACGCCGGCGACCGCATCTATCTGCACCGCGGCATCGCCGCGCGTCAGTTCCAGCGGAGCTTTGTACTGGCCGAAGGCATTGAGGTGGTGGGCGCCGAGCTCGACAACGGGCTTCTCCATGTCGACCTCGTCCGTCCCGAGCAGGAGAGCCGCGTCAAAACGATCGAAATCAAGCCAGGCCGGCAGAGTGGCCACAGCATCGACACCAGGACTGCGAAGTCCTGAAGCCGGGGGCCCTCGAAAGGACCCGGAGGAAGGAGCGTAAAATGAACACGACCGAAAACTTCAACCCGATGAGCCCGACCGATCTGGCGCAGCTCGGCATCAATTTCGTCGCGTATGTGAAGCCGATCCGGGTCGAGGACGAGACCCGCTTCGTCATCTGCGCCGCCGACGGCACACAGATGGGCATGGCGCCCAACCGCGAGGTCGCCTTCGCCGCCATCCGCCAGCACGAGCTGGAGCCGGTGAGCGTCCACTGATCCCGAAAGGGGCGGCTTTCAGCCGCGCCCGCTAGGGGCGGGAGACGATGCGGGAGGCCGGGACGGTCACCGTCGCGGTCGTCCCCTCGCCGACATGGCTGTCGACGTCCAGAGTTCCTCCCTGCAGCTCGACCAGGGATCGGCTGAGCCAGAGCCCGAGACCGGCACCGCGTCCGCCCCGGGAATGCTCGGCCGATCCCGCTGGAAGGGCTCGAAGATCGTCTCCAGGCGCTCGGGCGGGATGCCGGAGCCGGTGTCGGCGACGGTGATGATCAGCGCTCCATCGCGATTGCCCTCGACCCGGACCCAGACGCGATGTCCGGTCGGCGTGAACTTCGCGGCATTCGAAAGCAGGTTCAGCAGGATCTGGCGGATCGACCGGCGGTCGACATGGAGGATCCAGGCGGGATCGACGCGGGCTGCGTCGATCGTCGGCCCGATGCCCTGGGCATAGCCTCGGGCCATGCGCACCGCTTCGTCGATGATGTCGGCGAGAACGACGTTCTCCTGCGACTGCTGGAACTGGCCGAGCTCGATCCGCGACATGTCGAGCAGATCGTTGATGATGCCAAGCAGATGCCGGCCGCTGGTGCCGATGTCGCGGGCATACCCGCGATAGGTGTCGTCGCCGAGCGGGCCGAACAGCTCTGCCTGCATGATCTCCGAAAAGCCCAGGATGGCGTTCAGCGGGGTCCTCAGTTCGTGGCTCATATGAGCGAGGAAGCGGGTCTTGGCGAGGTCGGCCGCGGCCGCGATGTCGCGCGCCTGGCGCCAGCGCTGGGAATCGGCCTCGGCGTCGTATTGCGGGGTCACGTCGCGGGTCGAGCCCCGATGGCCGAGGAAGGCGCCGGTCTCGCCGAAGAACGGCCGCCCGCTGATCCGGAGGTGGCGGATGCGCCCGTCGGCGGCGGTCTGGATCACCGGCACGTCGAGGAAGGGCTCGCGCTTGTCGAGAACCTCCAGGAACTGGCGCTTCGCCGCCGGATCCATGCCCTGGCCGGCATGAGTGTCGAACAGGCGAAGGCCGACATAGGCCGTCGGCGGCAGGCCGGTCATCGCCCGGACACCGTCCGAGACGAAGGTGTAGCGCATCTCGCGGTCCAGCTCCCACAGCCAGTGGGAGGAGGACTCGGCGAAGTCGCGGAAGCGCTGCTCGCTCTGGCGAAGGCGCGCCTGGGTGTCGACCAGGGCCTTCTCCGCCTCCTTCAGCGGCGAGATGTCCATGCCGACGGTGAGCACGCGCGTGGCCGCGCCGGTACTGTCGCGGAGCGGCACCTTGCGTACCAGGAACATCCGCGAGTCTCCGGCCGCGGTCGGAAAATCCCGCTGGAAGACCTCGCTCGGCACGCCCGACGCCAGCACCGCCTCGTCCGCCGCGCGCCCGACGGCCGCCGCCGCCTCGCCGAGGAACGTGCCGCTGACCTTTCCCGCGCCGACCGCCGCCGTCGTCCCCAGCAGGCCGGCATAATAGTCGTTCATCATGACGTAACGCTGCTCGGCGTCCTTGACCATGATGACGGCCGGAACCGCGTCGATGACGTCTCTCAGGAACCGCTCGGCGTCGATCAGCTGGGTGATTTCGCGGCCGGTGCCGCGATATCCGGCGAAGGCGCCGTCGACATCGAAGATCGGCTTGGCGTTGATGCTGAAATGGCGGAGCCGGCCGTTCTCGTCGCGGCGGGCGAAGCGGAAGTCCACGACCGGACGGCGCAGCGCGAGATCGGCGATGTGGGCCACCCAGGCCTCGTCGCTGACGTTCTCGAGGCCTTCCTTCGCCGGGGTGTGCCCGATCAGGGCCGACGGATCTTCGCCGGTCCGGGCGGTGGAGCCGGACGAGAGCAGCGAGAATTTGAGGTCGCGGTCGAGCTCGTAGAACCAGTCGGAAGAGACCTCGGCGAAGTCGCGAAGACGCCGCTCCTCGGCCGTCAGCGTTCCTTCAACGGAACGCCCCGCCGCATCGCTCACATCAGTAACGGGACGGCCCTCGTCCGTCATCGGCTCCGCCTGGTCTCGCATCGACTCCCGGATCCTCACACCTTCGGTGCCCTCTCCCAAGGGACCTCGGGCGTGTCCTAGTCGGCGCCAGCTTAAGGGGACGTTAATTCCCCCATCCGGACAAGCCCGAATTCGCGCCGCGAAACGGCAGCGCCCGGGGCCTGCCCCGACAATGTGCGGCCTCGACCTCCGGCCCCGGCGGGCGCATTCTCTGGACTCCCGCCACCCGCTCGCCCGGTCATGCTCGCAAGCACCCTCTGGATCGCCCTCGGCGGCGCGCTCGGCAGCGTCAGCCGGTTCTGGCTGTCGGCCGCCTTCGAAGCGCTGATCCGGTCCAGCTTTCCCTGGGCGACGGTGGTCACCAACATCACCGGGTCCTTCGTCATCGGGCTGGTGGCGGCGCTGCCGATGGGGTCGCTGACCAGGCAGTTCCTGATGGTCGGCGTGCTCGGCGGATATACGACCTTCTCCGCCTTCAGCCTGCAGACGCTGGTCCTGGTCCAGGACGGTGAGTGGCCGAAGGCGGCGGCGAATGTTCTGGCATCGGTCAGTCTCTGCCTCGTCGCGGTGTGGCTCGGCCACCTCGCGGCAGGCAGCTTCAGAGGGAGCGAAGCGTGAGCGACGGCAAGGCAGGGGCGAAGGTCGACGAGGCGCGGCTGTGGCAGCGCCACATGGACATGGCGGAACTGGGGAAGACGCCGAAGGGCGGGGTCAAGCGCCTGGCGCTGACCGACCTCGACGCGGATGCCAGGGCCAAGCTGATGGGTTGGGGGGCCAAGCGCGGCTTCAAGAGCTACATCGACCCGATCGGCAACTTCTTCGTCCGCCGCGAGGGCACCGATCCCAGCCTGCCCCCGGTCATGAGCGGCTCGCACACCGATACCCAGCCGTCCGGCGGTCGCTTCGACGGCATCTATGGCGTGCTGGCCGCCCTCGAGGCGATCGAGGCGATCGAGGATGCCGGGATCAAAACGAAACGCGCGATCGAGGCGGCGGTGTGGACCTGCGAGGAGGGCGGCGCCCGCTTCCCGCTCGGCACCATGGGCTCCTCGGTCTTCGCCGGCATCAACAAGCTCGACGACGTGCTGAAGATGAAGGACCACGAGGGCGTCACCGTCGCCGCCGCGCTGGAGCGGACGCGGGCGCGCGTGCCGGGCGCGATCGAGCGCCCGCTCGGGATCAAGGTCTCCTCGTTCGTCGAGGCCCATATTGAGCAAGGTCCGGAACTCGAGGCCCGGGGCAAGACCATCGGCGTGGTGACCGCGATCCAGGGATCGCGCCGCTTCTCCGTCGAGGTGACGGGGGAGGACGGCCATGCCGGCACGGTGACGCGGGCCCGGCGCAAGGACGCGCTGTTCGCCGCCACCGACATGGTCCACGCGCTCCGCAAGCACTTCATGGATTCGGAAGACCAGATCCGCTTCACCGTGGGGCGCTTCGTGGTCGAACCGAACGCTATGGCGGTAATCCCCGGCAAGGTCACCTTCACCATCGACTTCCGCCACCCCGACGAAGCCGTCATCGTCAAGCTGGGCGACGGGGTCGAGCCGTTGTGCCAGTCGCTGCGCGGGCCCTGCCAGGTTAAGGTCACCCAGTTCATGCGCTCGCAGCCGGTGCCGTTCTCCGGTCTCCTGCCCGAGCTGATCCAGTCGGCCGCCGACCGGTTCGGCCTCTCCTCGATGCCGATCCTGTCGGGCGCCGGGCACGACTCGATCTATCTCGCCAAGGTCTGCCCGACGGCGATGATCTTCGTGCCCTGCGAGAAGGGCATCAGCCACAACGAGATCGAGAACGCGACCCCTTACGACCTCGCATCCGGTGCCCGCGTGCTCGCGGAAGTGCTGGCCGATCTGGCGAACCGGTAGACGAGGCGTGAGTGACGGCAAGGCGGCGGCGAAGGTCGACGAAGCCAGGCTCTGGCAGCGTCACATGGACATGGCGGCGCTAGGGCGGACGCCGAAGGGCGGCGTCAGGCGCCTCGCCTTAACCGACCTCGACAACGAGGCCCGCGCGCTGCTCGCCCGCTGGGGTGCCAGGCGCGGCTTCGAGAGCTTCATCGACCCGATCGGCAACTTCTTCGTCCGCCGCGAAGGGACGGATCCGGGCCTGGCGCCGGTCATGAGTGGCTCGCATACCGACACCCAGCCCTCGGGCGGACGTTTCGACGGGATCTTCGGCGTGCTCGCAGCGCTGGAGGCCCTGGAGGCCATCGACGATGCCGGCATCCGGACCAGGCGCGCGATCGAATGCACGGTCTGGACCTGCGAGGAAAGCGCCGGCGGGCAATGGCCCGGGACGCTCGGCTCCTCGGTCTTCGCCGGAGTAAGGCCGCTCGCCGATATGCTGGCCCTGGCCGGCTTCGACGGCCTCACCGTCGGCGAGGCGCTGAAGCGCACCCGGGCGCACCTGCCGATGGCGGCCGACCGCCCGCTCGGCGTTCCCGTCAGCGCCTTCATCGAGGCCCATATCGAGCAGGGTCCGGAGCTGGAGGCGCTGGGCAAGACCATCGGCGTAGTCACCGCCATCCAGGGTGTTCGCCGCTTCCTCATCGAGGTCACCGGCGAGGACGGGCACTCGGGCACGCTCCGCCATGCCTGGCGCAAGGATGCCTTCGCCGCCGGCGCCCGCATCGCGGTCGCGCTCCAGGCGCACTTCCACGATCCGCTCGATGTCGTCCGCTTCACCATCGGCCGCTTCGTCGTCGAGCCCAACGCGCCGGCAGTGGTTCCCGGCAAGGTCACGTTCAGCATCGACTTCCGCCACCCGGACAACACCGTCCTGGCACGCCTCGGCGACGGCGTCGGCGCCGTCTGCCTGGCCCATCGAGGACCCTGCGAGGTCAAGGCGACGGAGACGCTCTGGGTAAAGCCAACGGCGTTCTCCGGCCTCCTGCCCGAACTCATCCAGTCGGCGGCGGATCGCCTCGGGCTTTCCTCCATGCCCATCCTCTCGGGCGCCGGGCACGACTCCCTCTATCTCGCCCGCGTGTGCCCGACGGCAATGATCTTCGTTCCCTGCGAGAAGGGCATCAGCCACAACGAGGCCGAGAGCGCGACGCCCTATGATCTTGCCTCCGGCGCCCGCGTGCTCGCGGAAGTGCTGGCCGATCTGGCGAACCGGTAGATGTCGAGTTTCCTGGAGACGGCATCCGCCCCCTCTCCCGCGTCCTACGCGGGGGAGGGACGGGGTGGGGGCGAGCGCAGCGAGGTCGGATCGACCATGCCGCACCCTCGGACGGCCCTCGCTTCGCTCGCCCCCACCCTAGCCCTCCCCCGACTGCGTCGGGAGAGGGGACACGAGCGCTAGGAGCGTTCTCAAGATGCAATTCGGCAGCCGCCCCGCCCATCGCCGCGCGCTGGCGCTGGCCTGGCCGATGATCGCTGCCAACGTCACCGTGCCGCTGGTCGGCGCGGTGAACACCGCCGTGCTCGGGCACCTGCCGGAGGCGCATTTTCTCGGCGCCTCGGCGCTCGGCGCCGTGGTGTTCGCCTTCGTCTATTTCAGCCTGGCGTTCTTGAGGACCGGCACAACCGGCCCGGTGGCGCAGGCGCATGGCGCCGGCGACGGCGCCGAGGTGAAGGCGACGCTCTATCGCGCGCTGCTGCTGGCCGTCAGCGCCGGCGTCGCCATGATCATCCTCCAGGTGCCGATTCGCTGGGCCGCCTTCCAGGTCCTGCAGGCGAGCCCGGAGATCATCGACAACGCCAAGGTCTACGTCTCCATCCGTATCTGGGGCGCGCCGGCGGTGCTGGTGAACTTCGTGCTGCTCGGCTGGTTCATGGGATTGCAGAACGCCCGCATCGGGCTCCTGCTGCAGGTCGTCATCAACCTGGTCAACCTCTGCCTCGACCTCCTGTTCGTGCTGGGCTTGGGCTGGACGATCGCCGGCGTCGCCTTCGCCAATGTCATCGCCGAGTATTCGGGCGCCATCGTCGGGGTCGGCTTCGCTCTGCGGCGGCTGCCCTCGATCAACGGTACCGTCGACCGCGCCCGGCTGCTCGATCCGGCCAAGCTCTGGCGCCTGTTCGCACTCAACCGCGACATCTTCATCCGCACCCTGGTGCTGATCGCCTGCCTCTCCTCGTTCACCGCGATCGGTGCCCGCTTCGGCGACCTCACCGTCGCCGCCAACGCCGTGCTGTGGACCTTTCACGCCTTCATGGCCTATGCGCTGGACGGCTTCGCCAACGCCGCCGAGTCCCTGGTCGGCGACGCCATCGGCGCCCGCGACCGAAAGCAGCTCGACGACCGCCTCGCCGCCACCACGGTCTGGTCGGCCGGCGTGGCGCTGGCCTTCTGCGGCGTCTACTGGTTCGCCGGCCCTTGGGTCATCGCCGGCCTCACCGACATCCCGGAAGTCCGGGCGGAAGCGCTGAAATACCTGCCCTGGGCGGCGATCAGTCCGCTGATCGCGGTCTGGAGCTTCCAGCTCGACGGCATCTACTGGGGCGCCGCCCGCGGCCGCGAGATGCGGAACTCGATGATCCTGGCCGGCCTCTGCTTCTCCGCCACCGCCTGGGCCCTGGTCCCCCATCTCGGCAACCACGGCCTCTGGCTCGCCATGATGGTGCTGATGGTGGTGCGCGCGGCGACGCTGGGCGCCCGCCTGCCGGCGCTGCTGCGTTCGGTCGATGCCTGAGGCGGTGGACAACCCCGCCGGGCCTTGCTACTGCCGGAGAACACCGTCCCGAGGATGCTCCCCTTGAGCACGCGAAAGCCGCTGGTCGTCGTCACCCGCAAGCTGCCGGACGCGATCGAGACGCGGATGATGGAGCTGTTCCAGACCCGGCTCAATCTCGACGACCGGTCGCTCGCCCATGACGACCTGCTGGCCGCCGTCGGCCGGGCCGAGGTGCTGGTGCCGACGGTCACCGACCGCATCGACAAGGACGTGATCGCCGCGGCGGGGCCGCAGCTGAAGCTGATCGCGTCATTCGGCACCGGCGTCGACCACATCGACCTGGCGGCGGCCCAGGCCCGCGACATCATCGTCACCAACACCCCGGGCGTGCTGACCGACGATACCGCCGACATGGCGATGGCGCTGATCCTTGCCGTTTCGCGCCGCATCGGCGCCGGCGAGAAGCTGGCGCGTTCGGGCGAATGGCGGGGCTGGTCGCCGACCTCGATGCTGGGGACGAGGCTGACCGGCAAGCGCCTCGGCATCGTCGGCATGGGCCGCATCGGCCAGGCGATCGCCAGGCGCGCCCGCGCCTTCGGCATGTCGATCCACTATCACAACCGAAAGCGGGTCTACCCGGACGTCGAGGCGGGGCTGGAGGCGACATACTGGGAGAGCCTGGACCAGATGCTGGCGCGGATGGACGTGATCTCCGTCAACTGCCCGCATACACCAGCCACGTACCACCTGCTCTCCGCCCGCCGGATCAAGCTGATCAAGCCCGGCGCCATCCTGGTCAACACGTCCCGCGGCGAGGTGGTCGACGAGGCCGCGCTGGTGCATGCGCTCGCCGCCCACAGCCTCGGCGGCGCCGGTCTCGACGTCTTCGAGCACGAGCCCGCGATCCACCCGAAGCTGCTGGAGCTCGACAACGTCGTCTTGCTTCCGCACATGGGTTCGGCGACCCTGGAAGGCCGCCTCGCCATGGGCGAGCGCGTCATCATCAACATCAAGACCTGGGTCGACGGCCACAGCCCGCCCGACCGCGTGATCGAGCAGCTTCTCTAGAAACCGAAATCGCGAAAACCCCTGGGGGAAACATGCGTCCGAACAATGTGCGTGCGATGTGGAAGTCGGGCCAGTGCGTGGTCAATGGCTGGCTGTCGATCCCGAGCGGCTTCGCCGCCGAGGTGATGGCGCATCAGGGCTGGGACTCGCTCACCGTCGACATGCAGCACGGCGTCGTCGACTACCAGGCGATGGTCTCGATGTTCCAGGGGATCTCCACCACCAGCGTGGTGCCGATGGCGCGGGTGCCGTGGAACGACCCGGCCCATGTGATGAAGGCGCTGGACGCCGGCGCCTACGGCATCATCTGCCCGATGGTGAACAACCGCGAGGAGGCCGAGAAATTCGTCGGCGCCTGCCGCTACGCGCCTCGCGGCTACCGCAGCTCCGGCCCGATCCGCGCCACGCTCTATGGCGGCCCCGACTACCACATGAAGGCCGACGACGAGATCCTGGCGATCGCCATGATCGAGACCAAGGAAGCGGTGAAGAACATCGACAAGATCCTGTCGACGCCCGGCCTCGACGGCATCTATGTCGGCCCGTCGGACCTCTCGATCTCCTACGGCATGGGCCCGGGCATGGACCATCCGGACGAGAAGCGCATCGACCTCCTGATGAAGATCCTGAAGGCCGCCAAGAAGCACGGCATCCATGCCGGCATCCACACCGGCTCGACCGCCTATGCCAAGCGCATGCGGGAAGCGGGATACCAGCTGGTCACGCTGCTGAACGACTCCCGCATCATGGCGGCGGCGGCAAAGGCCATCGTCGACGACATGAAGGGGCCGAAGCCCGCCGACGCGAAGCCGAAGGCGAAGTCGGTCTACTAGGAGCGTTCCCTCCATGCCGAAGATCGTTCTGGCCCGGCCTCTGGTCGAGGCCGGCATGAAGGTGCTCGCCGCCCGGAAGGACGTCACTCTCGAGATCGTCGAGGACGTGACGCCCGCCAGCATCCGGGCGGCGCTGAAGGATGCGGACGGGATCATCTTCCGCCCCGCCAACTACCTCTTCTCCGATCCCGAGCTGGACGCGGCGCCGAATCTCAAGGTCGTCTGCCGGGTCGGCGTCGGCTACGACTCGATCGACGTGCCGGCGCTGACCAAACGCGGCGTGCAGATGGCGACGGTGGGGATGGCGAACGCCGTCACCGTGGCCGAGCATGCGATCGCGCTGATGATGGGTGTCGGCCGCAAGCTGGTCCTGTTCGATCACGCGATGCGCGACGGCAGCGGCTACACCGTCCGCTTCGACGAGCTGCTGCTCGAATTTGCCGGGAAGACCCTGGTGGTGGTGGGATTCGGGCGCATCGGCACGCGCGTGGTCAGGCGCATGCAGGGCTGGGACATGAAGATCGTCGTCGTCGATCCGCTGATCGACCCGGCCCGCATTCGCGCCGCCGGCGCCGAGCCGATGGATCTCGATGCGGCGCTGAAGATCGCCGACATCGTGACCCTACATTGCCCGCTGGGCGCCGAGACCCGCGGACTGATCAACGAGCGGCGCCTGAAGTCGATGAAGCCGTCGGCGATCCTGATCAACACCGCCCGCGGGCCGATCATCGACGAGACGGCGCTGATCCACGCGCTCAAGACAAAGGTCATCGCCGGCTGCGGCCTCGACGTCACCGAGCTCGAGCCGCCGCAAGCGACGAACGAGCTGCTCAAGATGCCGACCGCGCTGCTCTCCCCGCACAACTCGGCGCAGTCGCCGGAATGCGTCGACCGCATGAACGTCGCCGCCGCCGAGAACGCGCTGCAAGGGATCGCCGGCCGCGTCGCCGCCGACTGCCTGGTCAATCCGGAGGTGTTTAAGGGCTAGCGGTGCCGCACAGCCGGCAGCCCGGATCCTTCGCCGCCTTGAACGAGCGCATCGGTTCGGAGGCGAGCGCGTCGTAAAGGACGAGGCGGCCGGAGAGGCTGTCGCCCAAGCCCAGGATCTCCTTCAGCACCTCGACCGCCTGGAGCGTACCCATGACGCCGGCGACAGCGCCGAGGATGCCGGCTTCCTCGCAACGAGGCACGAGGCCGGGCGGCGGCGCTTCCGGGAAGAGGCAGCGATAGCAGGGGCCGCCGGTCCAGGGCTTGAACAGCGAGAGCTGGCCCTCGAAGCGCAGCAGCGAGGCCCAGATCATCGGCTTCTTCTCAGCGAAGCAGGCATCGGCCAGCACATAGCGCGTGTCGAAATTGTCGGAGCCGTCGACGACGAGGTCGTAGCCGGCGAGCAGACCGGCGGCATTGGCGGCGGTAATCCGCATCCTGTGACGATTGACCTGCACATGCGGGTTGATGTTGCCGATGGTGCGCGCGGCGGAGTCGACCTTCGCCCAGCCCAGCGTATCGGTCGTGTGCGCGACCTGGCGCTGCAGGTTGGTAAGGTCGACGTGATCGTCGTCGACGATGCCGAGCGTGCCGATGCCGGCGGCGGCGAGATAGAGCAGCGCCGGCGAGCCCAGGCCGCCGGCGCCGATCACCAGCACGCGCGCGGCCCGCAGTTTCGCCTGCCCCTCCTCGCCGACCTCGTCCAGGATCAGGTGGCGGGCGTAGCGGTGGAACTCGGCTTCGGAGAGATCGTCATGCGGCATCGGGTAGAGTCTAGCGAGACTTTTCAGGAATGGCTTGTTGGTCGTGCCCCCTCTCCCGCGTCGTACGTGGGGGAGGGTTGGGGTGGGGGCCGAGAGCAGCGAGGGTCTGTGAGCGGGCGAAGAACGACCGCGCTACGCGCGGCCCCCACCCTGCCCTCCCCCGCGTACGACGCGGGAGAGGGTTCCGACTGGTGTTCGACTACAGCCCCTCGAAGAGCGCCGTCGAGAGATAGCGTTCGGCGAAGGAGGGGATGATGACGAGGATGCGCTTGCCCTTCGAGTCCGGGCGCTTCGCCACCTCGACCGCGGCGGCGACGGCGGCGCCCGAAGAGATGCCGACCGGGATGCCCTCGGTCCTCGCCACCAGTCGGGCGGTGTCGAAGGCGGTCTGGTTGGCGATCGGCAGGATCTCGTCGATCAGGTCCTTGTTGAGGATGTCGGGGACAAAGCCGGCACCGATGCCCTGGATCTTGTGCGGGCCGGGCGGGCGCCCGGAAAGCACGGCGGAATCCTCGGGCTCGACCGCGATGATCTTGAGATGCGGCAGGCGCGGCTTCAGCACCTCGCCGACGCCGGTCACGGTACCGCCGGTGCCGACGCCGGCGATGAAGACGTCGAGCCTGCCGCCGGTGTCCTTCCAGATCTCCTCCGCCGTGGTGCGGCGGTGGACGGCAGGGTTGGCGGCATTCTTGAACTGCTGGGGCATGATCGAGCCCGGGAGCTCGTTCAACAGCTCCTCGGCGCGGCTGATTGCGCCCCGCATGCCGGCAGCGGCCGGCGTCAACTCGAGCTCGGCACCCAAGAGCTTCAACATGCGCCGGCGCTCGATCGACATGCTTTCCGGCATGGTCAGGATCAGGCGGTAGCCCTTGGCGGCAGCGACGAAGGCGAGCGCGATGCCGGTATTGCCGGAGGTCGGCTCCACCAGCGTGCCGCCGGGCTTCAGCTGTCCCGACGCCTCCGCCGCCTGGATCATCGCGAGCCCGATGCGGTCCTTGACCGAGGCCAGCGGGTTGAAGAACTCGAGCTTGCCCACGATCTCGGCCTCGAGCCCGAGATGCGTCTCCAGGCGCGAGAACCGCACCAGAGGCGTGGCGCCGATGGTGTCGATGACGCTGTCATAGATGCGGCCGCGGAATTCCGAGGCGGCGGCGGGAGGGACGGCGCGGGGAGCGGTCATTTACGCATCTCCTTTGTGATTTATGTAAAATCACATCACAGACATGACCTAAGCTTCCGGCCCCGGAGCGTCAAGCCCCCTAGATCGAGAAGTCCCCTCTAGATCGAAAAGTCACAATCCGGCCCGCCGCGCTTCGGCACGTCCTCGTGGAAGGCCTTCTGGCAGAGGTCGTCGAGGGTGAGGTCGTCGAGGCGGCGCATGACCTCGCCGTCCAGATCGCCGAACAGCGGGTGGACCACCTTCCGTCCGAGCGCGCTCTTGGCCTCCTCCTCGGGGTCCTCGACCGAGGCCACGGCGCGGCAGAGATCGCCGAGCGTGATGCGCCGGCGCTCGCGGGCGAGGCGGTAGCCGCCGCGAGGTCCGCGCTCGCTCGACAGGATACCGGCACGGGACAGCGCCTGCAGCGCCGGCTCCAGGAAGCGCGGCGGCACGCCTTGGCGCTTGGTCAGCTCCTGGCCGGAGACGGGCTGGTCCGTCGCCGCATAGGCAATGTCGAGAACCGCCTCGATGGCGGCGAGCAGCTTGCGGGAAGGTTGGAGGATGCCGCTCAACGACCCGCACCCCCGCGCCCGGTCGAGCCGTAGCCGCCGGCGCCGCGCCGGGTCTCATCCAGGGTCACCTGCTCGCGCCAGGCGATGCGCGTCACCGGCGCCACCACCATCTGGGCGATGCGTTCGCCGCGCGCGATCAGCACGGGCTGATCTCCGAGATTCACCAGAAGCACCGAAACCTCTCCGCGGTAATCCGAGTCGATCGTGCCCGGCGCGTTGAGCACGGTGATACCATGCTTCAGCGCCAGCCCCGAACGCGGCCGTATCTGCGCCTCGTAGCCTTCCGGAAGCGCCATCGCAAGCCCGGTCGGAACCAGAACCCGCCCCCCGGGCGGAAGTTCGACCGGGTGCTCCAATGCGGCCACCAGATCGAGACCGGCAGAGCCCGGCGTCGCGTAGGCGGGAAGGGGCAAGCCCTCGCCATGAGGGAGACGCCGGAGGGCGATCGCGAGATCGCTCACAGCTTGTGGCGCCTGGTTGCGAGCATGCACGTCATTCTGCCAGAGGCGATCCAAACCGTCATCGCGTCAGCGCCAATGCGGCGACCGCCGCCGAGAGCAGGACGACGGCAGCCCAGAGCGCGCGATGCGCGCCCGTCGGCGGCGCTGCGGCGCCCTGCAGCTGCTTCATCGTCTCCGGATGGAGGCGCACACCGTCGACCAGCACCGCCGTCGCGATCTCGGCATCGGCGAGCAGGCGCGGCAGGCGTTCGATCGCGCGCATGAGGTCGGACGCCGCCTCGCCGATGCGGGCCTCGGGGCCGCGGTTCTCGCGCATCCAGTCGGCGATCAGCGGCTCCGCCAGCTGCCACATGTTGACCGTCGGGTTCAGCTTCCGCCCGACGCCTTCGGCGACGACCATGGTCTTCTGCAGCAGGAGGAGCTGCGGCTGCGTCTCCATCTCGAAGGTCTCGGTTACCCGGAACAGCTGAGCCAGGAGGCGGCCCACGGAAATCTCGTTGAGAGGCTTCCCCATCAGCGGCTCGCCGATCGACCGGCAGGCCTGGGCGAAGGCGTCCAGCGACTTGTGCTTCGGCACATAGCCGGCACGGAAATGCACCAGCGCCACCTCGCGGTAGTCGCCGGTGAGGAACCCCCGCAGCATCTCGGCGAGGAAGATGCGGGTCGGCCGGTCGAGCCGGCCCATGATGCCGAAATCGACCGGCGCCAGCGCGCCGTCGGACGTGACGAACATGTTGCCGGGGTGCATGTCGGCATGGAAGAAGCCGTCGCGGAACACCTGGCGGAAGAAGGCCTGCGCCGACTTTGCCAGAATCATGTCGGGGTCATGGCCGGCCGCGGTCAGGGCCGCGACGTCGTCGATGCGGGCACCGGCGACGCGCTCGATGACCAGCACGCGCCTGGCCGTCCGGGCCCAGTCGACGGCGGGCACGCGGAAGTCCGGATCGCCCTTGAAGTTGTCCTTCAGCTCTGCCGCAGCAGCACCTTCGAGACGGAGATCCATCTCCATCCTGACCGTGTCGGCGAAGGTATCGACGATCTCGACGGGCTTCAGACGCCGGAGGCTCGGCATCACGCTCTCGACCCATTCGGCGATCCAGCGGAAGAGATCGAGGTCGCGGGCGAAGGCGGTCTCGATTCCCGGCCGGAGGATCTTCACCGCGACCTCGCGGCCATCGGTGGTGACGGCGAAATGCACCTGCGCGATCGAAGCGGCGGCGACCGGCACCTCGTCGAACGAGGCGAACATCGCCTCGACCGGGCTGCCGAGTTCGCCTGCGACGGTCGCGCGTGCGATTGCGGCCGGGAACGGCGGCAGCCGGTCCTGCAGCTCCGCCAGGTCGTCGGCGACCTCCTCGCCGAGCAGGTCGGAGCGGGTGGCGAGCGCCTGTCCGAGCTTGATGAAAGAGGGCCCCAGCGCCGCCAGCGCATGCGCCAGCCGCTGCCCGGGCCGGCCCGGTGCCCGGCGATGGAAGAGCCGCACCGCGAGCCGCACCGTCGCCGGCAGGTTCGGCACCTGGTCGGCGAAGAAGAAGGCATCGTGGCGGGCGAGGATACGCGCGATCCCGGCGAGTCTCAGCAGATGACGGACCGCGCGGAACATCAGAGCCGGGTGGCGCCGTGCAGCTGGGCGATGCCGCAGCTCAAGGAGCGGTGGCGATGGGCGCCGAAGCCGGCGGTCCGGATCATCCGCGACAGTGTCTCGGGATCGGGGAAGCGGCGGATGCTCTCGGCCAGATAGACATAGGCGTCCCGGTCGCCCGCGACCTTGGCGCCGAGCCAGGGCAGCACCGAGAAAGAGTAGAGGTCGTAGAGATCGTTGAGGCCGGCAGCGGCGCGGGGCACGAATTCGAGCACGAGGAGGCGTCCGCCGGGCTTCAGCACCCGCCTCGCCTCCGCCAGCGCGCGATCGAGATGCGTCACGTTCCGGAGACCGAAGGCCACCGTATAGGCATCGAAGGCGCGGTCGGGCAGCGGCAGCGCCTCGGCATTGCCGGCAATCCAGTCGATGCCGTCGAGCCGCCCGCCATCGAGAGTTCTCGCCCGCCCCTCGGCCAGCATCGCCGGCGTCAGGTCGACGACAGTGACCCCGGCAACGCCGGCATCCAGCACCGCGCGCGCGATGTCGCCGGTGCCGCCGGCGACGTCGACCACGCGCCAGTCGGCACGCGGACGCAGCCACGCCACCATCTCCGCTTTCCACAGGCGGTGGATGCCGAGGCTCATCAGGTCGTTCATCAGGTCGTAGCGGCCGGCAACCTGGGTGAACAGGTCCTGGACCAGCCCGGCCTTGGCCTCGGCCGGCACCTCGCGGTAGCCGAAGGACGCTGTTTCCGAGTGAGTAGGTCCCGACATGGGGCGGACCATAGCGGCGGGCGCCGGCCTCCGCTACCTTCGGCAGCCATGCCCGAGCTTCCCGAAGTCGAGACCGTTCGCCGCGGCCTGGCCCTGGCGCTGGAGGGCAAGCGCCTCTCTCGCGTGGAGGTGCGCCGGGCCGATCTCCGCCGCCCCTTCCCCGAGCGCTTCGCCGAGCGCCTGAGGGGCCGCCGCATTCAGGCGTTCCGGCGCCGCGCCAAGTATCTGCTGATCCGTCTCGACTCGGACGAGGACTGGCTGATCCATCTCGGCATGTCCGGGCGCATGCTGGTCGGCCAGGGCTGGCCCAACGAGCTGGATGCCCATGATCATGTCGTGGTCGGCGCCGAGGACGGCACCGTCGTCCGTTTCAACGACGCGCGCCGCTTCGGCGTCATGGACCTGATGAAGGCGTCGGAAACCGAGACGCATCCCCTGATCGCGAGCATCGGGCCGGAACCGCTGGAAGACGCCTTCGACGGCCCGGCGCTGGCAGCCCGGCTCGCCGGCAAGTCGGCACCGATCAAGGCGGCCCTGCTCGACCAGCGGGTGGTCGCCGGCATCGGCAACATCTATGCGAGCGAGGCGCTGTTCCGGGCCGGAATCTCGCCGATCCGGGAAGCCGGCACCGTCACCGGCGCCAAGGCGGACAAGCTGGTCCGGGCGGTCAAGGCGGTGCTGGCGGAGGCGATCGAGGCTGGTGGCTCCAGCCTCCGCGACCACCGCCAGACCTCGGGCGAGCTTGGATATTTCCAGCACAGCTTTGCCGTCTATGGCCGCGAAGGCGAGCGCTGCCCCGCCTGCAAGTCTAAGGCGGGCATCAGGCAGCTGGTGCAGTCCGGCCGCTCGACCTTCTATTGCGCCAGGTGCCAGCGCTGACCTAAGAGACCGTTCTTTCCACGGAGGCTCCCATGGCTTACGAGAACATCCTGGTCGAGAAGACCGGCGCCGTCGCCGTCATCCGGCTGAACCGGCCGAAGGCGATGAATGCGCTGAACGCGGCGCTGATGGCCGAGATGGCCCAGGCGCTGGCCGAGCTCGAGGCCGATGACGGGGTGCGCTGCCTGGTCCTGACCGGCAGCGACAAGGCCTTCGCCGCCGGCGCCGACATCAAGGAGATGAAGGACCGGACGTTCATGGACGTCTACAAGACCGACTTCATCACCGCGACCTGGGAGCAGCTGTCCAAGACCCGGAAGCCGGTGATCGCCGCGGTCGCGGGCTATGCGCTGGGGGGCGGCTGCGAGATCGCCATGATGTGCGACTTCATCATCGCCGCCGACAATGCCCGGTTCGGCCAGCCGGAAATCACCATCGGAACCATTCCCGGATCGGGCGGGACCCAGCGCCTCACCCGCTTCGTCGGCAAGTCGAAGGCGATGGAGATGTGCCTGACCGGGCGGATGATGGACGCGGCCGAGGCCGAGCGCTCGGGCCTGGTCAGCCGGGTGGTGCCGCTCGCGGACCTGATGGCGGAGGCGATGAAGGCGGCGGAGAAGATCGCCGGCCTGTCGTTGCCCTCGGTGATGATGGCGAAAGAGGCGGTCAACCGGGCCTACGAGACCACCATGGCCGAGGGGGTACGCTTCGAGCGCCGGCTGTTCCACGCCACCTTCGCGACCGAGGACCAGAAGGAAGGCATGAGCGCTTTCGCCGAGAAGCGGCCGCCGAAGTTCCAGGACAGGTAGGCACCCCGGGGGACCGGCCGCCAAGCTTGACGGGGGGGGCTGGCCCCCCTATAACGCCGCCTCTTTCGAGACACCCCGTTTTCAAGGTTTGCAGGCTATGGCGAACACCAAGTCGGCTGAGAAGGCCGCGCGCAAGACGCAGCGGCGCTACGTGATCAACCGGGCGCGGACCAGCCGCGTGCGTACGTATATGAAGAAGGTCGAGGAGGCGATCGCCTCCGGCGACAAGACCGTTGCGGCGGCCGCGTTCAAGGAAGCGCAGCCGATCCTGCAGTCGGGCGTCAACAAGGGCACGCTCCGCAAGAACACGGTCTCGCGCAAGCTGTCGCGACTGTCCAAGCGCATCAAGGCGCTCGCCTAGTCTCTTCCACCGTCGTCTCGTGATCGTCGGCCAAGCCGCGGTGATCGCATCGCGGGCGTGAAGGTGTGTGGCCTCGTCGCCACGGCGTAAGAAATCGGTCGTTTCCGGTGAAAATCGGGACGTTCTGTTTTCGGACCGGTTGCAACCGCCAAGCGCGATGGCTAATGTTGCAAGTCAACGAACAACGGGAGGCCGACAACTTGAATTCCAGGCCAATTCCAAGTTAATCTCCCGAGGAATCAACTAATCTGCTCGGCCTATCTAGTAAAAATTGTGTCACAAGGCACTGCTCTTCTGGAGCCGGCGGAATTGATATTTTGAAACCCAGGCAAACCGCGGGTTTCAACGCGGTGTAAATGGCTATTGTCGCGGGGGCAATCGGGCGTGGTGCAATCGGTCGGAGCCAAGGCGGGCCAAGGGCCAAGCCTCTCGTCGGGACATGATCCGGCGGAGTGGACGAAGGTGCGAGAGCGCCTGCGCGCCGAGTATGGCGAGGGCACCTTCCGCAGCTGGTTCAAGCTGATCTCTTACGGCGACATGCGCGCCGGCACGATGATCTTTTCCGTGCCCACCCGGTTCATGCGCGACTGGATCCGCAGCAACTACGCCGACCGCATCCTGGTTCTGCTGTCCACGGAAAATCCCGAGATCCGCGCCATCGACTTCGTCGTCGGCAAGGTCGCGCCGTCGCTGCCGGTGCAGGCGCCGGTGCCGCCGCCTGCCCCCGCCCGCGCCGGCCAGATGCTGCGTCCGACCGCCATGGCCGTGCGCGCCGCCGAGCCGGCCGATGCGCCCGGAGAGATGTCCGCGCCGACTGAGCGACTCGATCCGTCGACCGGCCTCGATCCGCGCTTCACTTTCGAGAACTTCGTCGTCGGCAAGCCCAACGAGCTCGCCTTCCACGCGGCCAAACGCGTCGCCGACTCGACCGCGGTACCCTTCAACCCGCTGTTCCTCTATGGCGGCGTCGGCCTCGGCAAGACCCACCTGATGCACGCGATCGCCTGGGCGATCCTCAAGCGCCATCCGTCCCGGCGGGTCCTCTACCTCTCCGCCGAGAAGTTCATGTACCAGTTCATCCGGGCGCTTCGGTACAAGGACACCATGGCGTTCAAGGAGCAGTTCCGCTCCGTCGACGTGCTGATGATCGACGACGTGCAGTTCATCAGCGGCAAGGACTCGACCCAGGAAGAGTTCTTCCACACCTTCAACGCGCTGGTCGACCAGAACCGTCAGGTGGTGATCTCGGCCGACAAGTCGCCGTCGGACCTCGAGGGCCTGGAGGAGCGGCTGCGCTCGCGGCTGGGATGGGGCCTGGTTGCCGACCTGCATCCGACCACCTACGAGCTGCGCCTGGGCATCCTGCAGTCGAAGGCCGAGAACCAGGGCGTCCGCGTGCCGTCCAAGGTGCTGGAGTTCCTGGCGCACAAGATCACCTCGAACGTCCGCGAGCTCGAAGGCGCACTCACCCGCATCATCGCGCACGCGACCCTGGTCGGCCGCGAGATCTCGCTCGAGTCGACGCAGGAGTTGCTCCAGGACCTGCTGCGCGCCAACGACCGCCGGGTCACCATCGAGGAGATCCAGAAGCGCGTCGCCGAGCACTTCAACATCCGCGTCGCCGACATGCATTCGGCCCGCCGCGCCCGCGCGGTGGCGCGGCCGCGTCAGGTCGCCATGTATCTCGCCAAGCAGCTGACCCAGCGCTCGCTGCCGGAGATCGGCCGCAAGTTCGGCGGCCGCGACCACACCACGGTGATGCACGCGGTCAAGAAGGTCGAGGAACTGCGCCAGATCGATCGCGGCTTCGCCGAGAGCGTCGAGCTGCTGCGCCGGATGCTCGAGACCTAAGTCGGAATTTCGGGAGTGGACGTGGCCCGACGGGCGGTTCCGAAAGGAGCCGCCCGTTTTTTCTGGTCCGCCGCCCCGCAGCGATCCGCACCGGGGAACCCCGTCCGGCAGTCTTGCATTGAGCTACCGGCAGGCCATGTCTCAACTAGACACCGAGAGCGGAGCATCATCATGGTGCACTACCACGCCGTCGTCTGGCTCGATCATGAACGCGCCCGCATTCACCATTTCAACGCCGACGACGTGGAGAGCCAGACAGTCTTCGCGAACGGTCCCAACACCCTGACGCAACGCCAGGACCGCGACCACGACCCGGGGCCTCGTACCGGTAAGAAGACGGCGGAGGACCGCCGCTACTACGAGGCCGTCGTCAAGGTGCTGGAGCCGGCCCAGGCTTGGCTGGTCATAGGCCCGGGCCTGGCGAAGGAGGAGCTGGTACGACACGTCGAAGAGCACGCGCCGCGCTTTCGCGAGCGCATCGCCGCGATCGAAGCAGCCGAGCATCCCTCCGATGGCGAGATCCTCGAGCGCGCCCGCATCTTCTTCCGCGCCTATGACCGCATGACCCCGCAGCTGAAGACGGGCTCCTAGGGCACAAGCGCCGCGCCGGCGATCCGTCCCGCCGCTCGCCCCAGAGAAGCCGGTAGGGGAAGCCCGGGATGTCGCTCATGTGGATGCCGGCGGCGACGACCGTGCCGCCGGGCACGACGGCGGCGAGGGCCAGAGGAACCAGCGCGCCCACAGGCGCAAAGAGGATCGCGGCGCCGAGCGCGCGGGCGAGATCCTGAACCGGACGGTCGCCTCGGCGCGCGAAGGCGAAGACGCGGCGGCCCTGGTGGCGCGCCACCTGCGCGACGATGTGGGCGGCGGCGCCGGAAGCCGTAGAGCCCAAGGCGCTTGGCCTCGCCGGCCATGCGCAGCGCGCGATAGCCGATGAGGCCGGCGCAGAGCAGCGGCGCGGCCTCCACATCGGACAGGCCGTCAGGCAGCGCGAAGCAGTAGCGATGGTCGGCGATGGCCACGTCGGCATAGCCGCCGTCGATGTCGTAGCCGGTGAAGCGCGCGCCGGGGCACAGGTTCTCGCGTCCCGAGGCGCAGAACGCGCAGCGGCCGCAGGTCCACCCCAGCCACGGCACGCCGACCCGCTGGCCGGTCGCGAAGCCGGTCACACCGGGTCCGACGGCCTCCACAAGGCCCACGATCTCGTGGCCCGGCACGATGGGCAGTTTCGGCCGGGCCAGATCGCCATCGACGACGTGCAGGTCGGTGCG
>CAMDFP010000033.1 GCA_945897335.1 Asaia bogorensis
GCGCCGCCGTCCGCGCCGCGGCGTCGGCGTGGCGCGGATCGAGAGCGAGACCTCCCTCGTTGCCAAACAGCCCGCCATATCCGACCAGCCCCGGCTGGAGCTTCAGGCGCACATAGCCGGCGATCTCGCCTCCGATCGACCACGGAACGAAGTCCTCCGGTGCATGGGCGTTGCAGCGCCGGATATGGTCGACGAAGCCCATCAGGTGCAGCGATGCGCCCGCGACATCAGTACACGCTCGACATGGACGAGCTGGGCGAGGCAGCGCTGGATGTGCTCGGCGGTGTCGGCGTCGAGACCGTCGACCTGGAGGTCGATCTCGAGCTCGTCATGCCCGGCGCCGGCGACGACGCCATGGCAGCGGCGGGGAAGGATGCCCCGCTTCACGAACAGCTCCAGCACCCGCGGCATCACCGACACCTCGGCGCGGGCGAGTATGGAATAGCAATGGGGAAGCGCCTCGGACGAGGCAGGCAGACGGTCATAGGCGACGGAAGCGGACACGGCACGGCTCCTGAAAACGGAAGACCACGGACGAACGACGACAACCCGATCCTCAGAGGATCGGGGTCGTAATTCGCAGGGTCGTCCGCAGGCCATTTGCCATTGGGTGAAGCTAGCGGCCGGGCGGCGGCGCCGTCAACCGCGGAGATGGCGGTCGACAGCGCCGACGACGGCCTCGACAGGGATCGCCGCCATATCCTCGCTGCCGAAGGCCTGCGCTTCGATCACCGTCAGCGGCTCGGCGAAGGGCGCGAATTTCGCGGCCGGCGTCGGGCCGAACAGCGAGACCAGGGGACAGTCGCCGGCGGCCAGCAGATGGCCCATGCCGGCGTCGTTGGCGACCGCCGCCTTCAGGCGCCGGGCGACCGCCAGCGAGAGCGCGGGATCGGCGCCGAGCGTCGTCGCCTGGAAGGGAAACAATGCCTGCGGCAGCGCGGCAGCGAGCTCGGTACGCCACTCGGTCTCGTCCGGTCCGAGCAGGACCACCGGTGCCTCCAGGCCGCGGGCGAGTGCCACGAAGCGGTCCAGCGGCCAGCATTTCCGCCGGTCGCCGGCACCCGGCACGATCGCGACATAGGGCGGCCCGTCGGGCAGCAGCGTCGCCGCCTGGCGCTCGATCGCTTCGGACAGCGCGACCCGGGCGCGGCGCGGCTCGACCCGGCGGCCGCTGGCCGCCTCGATCAGATCGAGCATCTGGCGGATCATCGCCGGCGGCTTCCTGCGCCGGGGCGGCCTCGCGTCGGAGAGAAGCCAGCCGGCGGTCCCAGAGATGAAGCGGCGATGGCGGATGCGCTTCAGCACCAGCGACGTCATCGCGCGCCGCTGGGTATCGAGGATGAGATCGAAGCTGCGATCCGGCAGCGGTCGGTGCAGCAGCTCGGCTGCGGCGAGGCCGATGCCGGCGTTCTCGATCACCTCGTCGATCAGGCCGGCGATGAGATCCTTGAGCCGCCCCGCATAGACCGTCTCGCCCTTGCCGGCGAGCCAGGTGATGTGCGCGTCCGGCCAGGTGCTGCGGAGAGCCCGGCAGAAGGGCAGCTTCATCAGCCCGTCGCCGAAGCGGTCGAGGCCGACATAGACGAGGATGCTGGCCGTTTGCTCGCTCATGCTGCGGCTTCTGTAGCGGCCGGGCAGGGGGCTTGCAACTCGTATATCGCTCGTATATCAGTTGGCGAAACCAAGGAGGGACCTTTGGGCGGCATTTCCTGGACCGGCGTATTCCCGGCGGCGACCACGCAGTTCGATAAGAACTTCAAGATCGACTACGACGCGACCCGCAAGGTGATGTCGGCGCTGATCGACGATGGCGTGAACGGGCTGATCGTCTGCGGCTCGGTCGGCGAGAACACCGCACTTCGCGCCGAGGAAAAGCGCGAGATGCTGAAGCTCGCCAAGGACGTGTCCAAGGGCCGCGTGCCGGTGGTCTCCGGCGTCGCCGAATACACGACCGAGCTTGCCTGCGAATATGCGCGCGACGCCCAGAAGATCGGCATCGATGGCCTGATGGCGATGCCGGCGATGGTCTATTCGGCGAAGCCGAACGAGATCGTCGCCCATTTCAGCGCCGTCGGCGCGGCCAGCGACCTTCCGATCATGCTCTACAACAACCCCCCGGCCTACGGGAACGACCTGGTCCCCGAGATCGTCGCCCGGCTCGCCGACGTGAAGACCATCGTCGCGATCAAGGAATCCTCGGGCGACACGCGGCGCTTCGTCGACTTGGTCAACCTGACCGGCGACCGCTTCACGCTCTTCTGCGGCCTCGACGACGTGGTGTTGGAAGCGATCATGCTAGGCGCCGTCGGCTGGGTCTCGGGCCTGTCCAATGTCTTCCCGAAGGAGTCGAACGAGCTGTTCGCTCTCGCCCGTGCCGGGCGCTTCGACGAGGCGATGTCGATCTACCGCTGGTTCATGCCGCTGCTGCACCTCGATGCGCGCGCCGACCTCGTGCAGTGCATCAAGCTCTGCGAGTCGATGGCCGGCCGCGGCTCCGAGCGCACCCGCCCGCCGCGCCTGGCGCTCGAAGGCGCCGAGCGGCGCCAGGTCGAGGACGCGATGCGGAAGGCGCTGGCGAGCCGCCCGAACCTTGCGAAGGCCGCCTAAGGGTCGACCGTGACCGCTGTCCGCAAGCCGCGGGAGGAGGCGGTCGAGGCGCTGGCGCCGACGCTTGCGGTGCAGGCCTATCTGCGCCTCGAGGAGCTGATCGTCACCTCGCGCCTGAAACCGGGCGCGGTCGTCTCCGAAGCGCTGCTGGCCCGCCAGCTCGGCATCGGGCGCATGCCGATCCGCGAAGCGATCAAACGCCTGGATGCGGAGGGGCTGCTGGTCGTCCTGCCGCAGCGGGGCGTGCTGGTGAGCGCGATCGACCCCGGCCAGTTCCGCCTGCAGCTGGAGACGCGGCGGCCGATCGACCGGCTGCTCGCCGACAGCGCCGCCCGCCGGGCGACGCGTGGCGAGCGGACGGAGCTGAAGGCGCTGGCGGACGAGATCGTCGCGGCGGCGGGTCGGGGCGACGTCGATGCCTTCCTCGCTTGCGATCGCGCCTTCGATCAGCTCGTCGCCGGCGCCTGCCGCAACGCCTTCACCGCACGCGCGGCCGCCCAGCTCCACGCCCATTCGAGGCGCTTCTGGCATGCCTATCGCGACGAGCGCGACCTTGCCGCATCGGCTCGGCGCCACGCCGAGCTGATGCGCACTGTCGCCGCCGGAGATGCCGAGGCGGCGGTCGCCGCTTCCGACCGCTTGATCGACTATCTCGACGCCTTCGCCGAGGCGGCCTTCGGACGCGGCTGATGGAGTTCGGCGTCACCGAGGGGCTCGTGGTCCTCGCCGTTTTCATGATCGCCATCGGCACGGCGACGCTGGGATCGACCGGCGGTCTTCTGCTCGCGATCCTGGCGACCGCTCTGCCTCCGCCGCTGATCATCCCCGTCCACGCCGTCGTCGAGGGCGCCCGCACCGGCTTTCTCTGGGCGCGGATTCGCCAGCGGGTCAGCATGCCGATCTTGGTCGCCGCCAGCATGGGCGCCTTCCTCGGCATTGGCCTTGCGGCGTCTTTCGTCCGGGCGGTGCCCGACCATGCGCAGGCGATCCTCATCGGTGCCTTTCTCTTCTGGGCCTGCTGGTGGCCGGCGCCGGATCCGGGCAAGCGCTTTCCCTATCGGCTGCCGCTGATGAGCGGGATCACCGGCGCCTGCTCGGTCTTCGTCGGCGAGACCGGGCCGCTGATCCGCCCCTTCATCGCCGACGAGCCGGTCGATCCGTCGCTGGTTCCAGCCAGCGTCACCGCGGTCGCCGCCGTCCAGCACGGGCTCAAAGTCGTCGCGTTCGTGCTGGTCGGCATCGCCTATCTGCCGCTCGTGCCGCTGCTGACGGCGACGGTCGCGGCCGCTCTGCTCGGCACCATCCTCGGCGAGCGGCTCGGCCTCCGGCTGCCGGCGCGTCTCCTCAGCCTCGGCATCCGGCTCGTCGTCAGCGTGCTGGCGATCCGGCTGGTCGTCCTCGCCGCAGGATGGCTCTGATGGCCTGGGACCGGATGGAGATCCTCGAAGGCGACATCACCCGGCTCGACGTCGATGCGATCGTCAATGCCGCGAACGAATCTCTGCTCGGCGGCGGCGGGGTCGACGGCGCCATCCACCGCGCCGCAGGCCCCGAGCTGCTGGAGGAGTGCCGCACGCTGGGCGGCTGCCCGACCGGTGGGGCCAAGATCACCCGCGGCTATCGCCTCAAGGCCCGTCACGTCATCCATGCGGTGGGGCCGGTCTGGCGCGGCGGAGACGCGGGTGAGCCTGAGCTGCTGGCGAGCTGCTATCGCACGTCGCTGGGCCTCGCTAAGACGGCCGGGCTGTCGTCGATCGCCTATCCGGCGATCTCGACCGGCGTCTACGGCTATCCGCTGGAGCCGGCGACGCGCATCGCGGTCGCGACCGTGGCGGCGACGCTGCCAGAACAGGGCACGGCGCGCGTGATCTTCTGCTGCTTCGGCGCCGAAGCGACGGCCATGTATCGCCGCGTCCTGGCGGAGCTCACTCGTTAGAGCGCCTCGCCGCGGGCGAGCCTCGGCAGGTCGCCGACGGTGCCCATGGCGTGCCGCATGAACAGCCGCTTCACCGCCGGCAGGCGGTCGATGGCGGCGAGCCCGAGATCGCGCGCGAGCTTGAGCGGCCCGATGTCGTTCGAGAACAGCCGGTTGAGCCCGTCGGTCACCGCCATCAGCGCCAGCGTATCGAGACGCCGCCAGCCGGCATAACGGTGGAGCACGTCGGCACTGCCGATGTCCAATCCCAAGCGATGCGCATCGACCACCACCTCGGCCAGCGCCGCTACGTCGCGAATGGCGAGATTGAGGCCCTGGCCGGCGAGCGGGTGAATGGAATGCGCGGCGTCGCCGACCAGTGCCAGGCGCTCGGCGTTCAGGCGTTCGGCGACCAGGAGGCCGAGCGGATAGGACCAGCGCCGGCCGACCACACGAAGCGGCCCGAGCGCATCGCCGAAGCGGCGCGTCATCGCCGCCGAGAAGGCGTCGTCGTCGAGCTTCATCATCGCCGGCGCCACCTCTCGCCGCTCGGTCCAGACCACCGAAGAGAAGTCGCCGGGCAACGGCAGAAGCGCGAAGGGGCCGGCCGGAAGAAAGCGTTCATGGGCGACCCCGTCATGGGGCCGTGCAAGCGCGACCGTGCAGACAATCGCCGTCTGCTCGTAGTCCCATTCGAGGACGCCGATCCCGGCTGCCTTGCGGATCGGCGAGGTGCGTCCGTCGGCGGCGACCGCCAGCCTCGCCTCGATGCGCCGTCCGTCGCCGAGATATGCCACGGCGCCGGACTTGCCGTGCTCGAGCCGGGTGACCGTTTCGGGCGCAATCAGCTTGAGGCGCGGGCGGTCGCCAAGGCGGCCGAGGAGCGCGCGCCGGACGAAGCGGGACTCGACGATGTGGCCGAGCGGCTCCTCGCCGACCTCGCGATGGTCGTAGTGCAGGAACAGGGTAGATGGCCCGTCGGTGACGCGGATGTCGAGGATCGGAGCAGCATGCGGCCCCATCTCCGGCCAGAGGTCGAGGCCTTCGAGGATACGCCGCGAGCCGTAGGAGATGGCGAAGGCGCGGCCGTCATAGGCATCGTTCGCGGCGACCGCCGGGGCCTCGCGATCAACGACGGCAACGTCGAGCCCGGCGGCCGCGAGCGCATGGCCGAGCGAAAGCCCGACCAGCCCGCCGCCCACCACAACCACGTCGGTGCGAAGTGTCTCCGTCATTTTGCCAGCGTATCCCGTCAGGCCCGCGTCAGGAAGGCGATGGCGGCATTCAGCTGGGCCATGCGGACGGTGTCGCCGGTCGGGTTGTCCGGGTGATAGACGGTGGCGAGCGCGCGAAAGCGGCTGCGCAGCACCCGGGGATCCGGTGTCGCCCAGGGCGGGTAGCCCAGCACATAGAGCGCTTCCGAGCGCGAGCGGATGTCCTCGGTCAAGGGTTCGAAGGCCAGCGCCTGCACGGTCAGCCTGAGGCGATCGATTTCCTCCTGCTGCAGGGCCGAGGGATCGACGGCGCCGGCGGCTTCCAGCCTGAGCGCAGTGCCGCCTTCGGCCAGGTCGAGGGCGAGGCGAAGCGCGCGGCGAAGGTCGGCGACCCCATGCTCGCCCATCAGCCGCACCTGGAGGCGCGGCTTGCGGCGCATGCGGCGGTCCTTGGACGGGCCGGTCTTGAGCTGGATGCTCTCGCGGTCGGCATCCGCCGGCTCCCCGGGATCGGTCACCTTCGCCAGCAGCGCCGGCGGCACCAGCAGCTGCACCGCGCGGACGAGATCGGCGACGCTGACGCCCTGGCGCTGCGCGAGGCCGGCCACGCGGTCGCGGAACGCCGTCGGGCAGGGGATGGTGTAGGATCGGCCGAGAGCCATGGACCCCACGAAGCTACTGGTGCGCCGCCTCGCCATCAACCTGGCGGCGCTGGCCTTTTTTCTCCTGGCAGGTGCGCCTGCACGCGGCGAGAGCCTGGAGGCGTTCGCGCGCGCGGCCGGGCTTCGCGACGTCCGCGGGTTCGTCGAGGCCGTCGATTCGATCGACCGCCACGGACGCCTGCCTGAACGATTCCTTACCAAGGACGCGGCCGAACGCGTCGGCTGGCGTCCCGGCAGCGATCTTTGGAAGGTGGCGCCGGGCAAAAGCATCGGTGGTGACCGCTTCGGCAATCGCGAGCGGCTGCTTCCGGCGGCGCCGGGCCGCCGCTTCTTCGAAGCCGATCTCGACTATGCCGGAGGGAGCCGTGGCGCCCGGCGGCTGGTATGGAGCTCCGACGGACTCAGATGGGTGACGCTCGACCACTACCGGAGCTTCCGCGAGGTGCCCAAGTGACACGCTGCGTCCTCGCCGGACCCTATGCGAGCGTCGAGGCGATCTATGTCGACCTCGCCCGCCAACTCGGCCTTCCGGGCCATTTCGGCGCAAATCTCGACGCGCTCTGGGATGCGCTCATCCGCGACGTCCCAGGCCCGGTCGAGATCCTGTGGCCGGACTTCCCGGCCGCGCGACGGGCGCTCGGCGCCGGCGCCGACGCCATCCGCGCGACGCTGGAGGAGGCGGCGGCGGAGCGGCGGGATGTCGCGGTGGTGATCGGCAGTCCGAATGACTAGATTCCGGACATGAACACCTTCTTCGTCGTCCTGATCAGCATCGCCATGTTCGCGACGCTGGGCGCTTTGCTCTTCGGCCTGGTCACCATGGCCCGCGGCGGTCCGGGCGCGGCCCAGCGCTCGAACAAGTTCATGCGCTACCGTGTGATCCTGCAGGCTGCCGCCATCGGGCTCTTCGCGCTCCTGATGCTGATGACCCGCTAAATGGTACGGCTCACCCGGATCTATACCAAGGGCGGTGACAAAGGCCGGACCTCGCTCGGCGGCGGCAAGCGGGTACCCAAGCACGCGCTCCGGGTCGAGGCCTACGGCACCGTCGACGAGGCGAATGCGGCGATCGGGATCGCCCGTCTGCACGCCTCGAAGGCGGCCGACGCCATGCTCGTCCTCATCCAGAACGATCTCTTCGATCTCGGCGCCGATCTCTGCCGGCCGGGAACCGATGGTCTCCGTGTCGCCGATGTCCAGGTCGAGCGGCTGGAGCGCGAGATCGACGGCATGAACGCGAAGTTGAAACCGCTCGACTCTTTCGTGCTTCCGGGCGGCACCCCGTCGGCGGCCTATCTGCATCTGGCGCGCACCATCGTGCGGCGGGCCGAGCGGGCGATCACGCGCCTCGCCGAGAAGGAAGAGGTCTCAGGCGCGGCGATCCGCTACGTCAACCGGCTTTCCGACCATCTGTTCGTGCTGGCCCGCGCCGAGAACGGCGGCGGTGCCAAGGACGTGCTCTGGGTTCCCGGCCAGAACCGGTAACTTCCGCGCGAATTGGTTAACCAAAAGGGCTGGCGCACCTCGCTTGACGCGGTGCAGCATGGCGTCTACACCAGCCTCCCCTCCCTTAAAACAGCCCATGGGCACCAGATGAAAGTGCTGGTCGCGGTCAAGCGGGTCGTCGACTACAACGTCAAGATCCGCGTCAAGGCCGACAAGACGGGCGTCGAGACGGCGAACGTCAAGATGTCCATGAACCCGTTCGACGAAATCGGCGTCGAAGAGGCGATCCGGCTGAAGGAAGCCGGCAAGGCGACAGAGGTCGTCGCGGTCTCGCTCGGCGTCGCCCAGGCGCAGGAGACGATCCGGACTGCCCTCGCCATGGGCGCCGACCGCGGCATCCATGTCCTGACCGACGTCGAACTGCAGCCGCTGGCAGTCGCCAAGCTGCTGAAGGCGTTGGTCGAGAAGGAGCAGCCGAAGCTGGTGATCCTCGGCAAGCAGGCGATCGACGACGACTGCAACCAGACCGGCCAGATGCTGGCGGCACTGCTGGGCTGGTCGCAGGGCACCTTCGCCTCGAAGATCACGCCGGACGGCGACTCCATGACCGTCATCCGCGAAGTCGATGGCGGCCTTGAGACCGTGGTGCTGAAGCTGCCGGCGATCGTCACTACCGACCTTCGCCTGAACGAGCCGCGCTACGCGTCCCTCCCCAACATCATGAAAGCGAAGAAGAAGCCGATCGACCAGCTGACGCCCGACGCGCTCGGCGTCGATGTGACCCCGCGCCTCGCCACGCTCAAGGTGGACGAGCCGCCCAAGCGCAAGTCCGGCGTCAAGGTCGGCTCGGTCGCCGAGCTGGTCGAGAAGCTGCGCACCGAAGCCAAGGTGATCCCATGAGCGTCCTGGTTCTTGCCGAGCACGACAACGCCTCGATCAAGCCTGCGACCCTGAACGCCGTCGCCGCCGCGAGCAAGATCGGTGGACAGGTCGAGATCCTGGTCGCGGGCCAGGGTTGCGCCGCCGCCGCCGAAGCCGCCTCCAAGATTGCCGGCGTCGCCAAGGTGCTGGTCGCCGACGCGGCCGAATACGCGCATGGCCTGCCGGAGAATCTGGCGCCGCTGCTGGTCGATCTCGCCAGGGGCAGGAGCCACGTGCTGGCGGCCGCCACGACCCTCGGCAAGAACGTCATGCCGCGGGTCGCCGCCCTCCTCGATGTGGCGCAGATCTCCGAGATCACCGAGGTGGTGTCGCCCGACACCTTCATTCGTCCGATTTATGCCGGCAACGCGCTGGCGACCGTCCAGTCGAAGGACGCGATCAAGATCATCACCGTCCGCATGACCGGCTTCGACCCGGCGCCGGCGACCGGCGGCTCGGCCGCGGTCGAGACGGTCGCGTCCAAGGGCGGTGCCGGCCTCTCCCAGTTCAAGGGCCAGGAGCTGTCGAAGTCCGAGCGCCCGGAGCTGACCTCGGCCCGCATCGTCATCTCGGGCGGCCGCGGCATGCAGTCCGGCGACAACTTCAAGCTTCTCGAGTCCGTCGCCGACAAGCTCGGCGCCGCGGTCGGCGCCAGCCGGGCCGCGGTCGATGCGGGATTCGTCCCCAACGACTACCAGGTGGGCCAGACCGGCAAGATCGTGGCGCCCGACCTCTACCTCGCGGTCGGCATCTCCGGCGCGATCCAGCATCTCGCCGGGATGAAGGACTCGAAGGTCATCGTCGCCATCAACAAGGACGAGGAAGCGCCGATCTTCCAGGTCGCGGATTACGGCCTCGTCGCCGACCTGTTCAAGGCGGTGCCGGAGTTGGACGCCGAACTGGCCAAGGGACGTTGATCCCGCTCGTCGAACGGCTGTAAGGACGGAAATTCATGATCAAGACCATCGGCGTCATCGGCGCCGGCCAGATGGGCAGCGGCATCGCCCATGTCGCCGCGTTCGCCGGCTACGACGTGCGTCTCTCCGACATCAGCGAGGATGCGCTGAAGCGCGCCGTCGCCAATATCGGCAAGAACCTCGACCGCCAGGTCAGCAAGGGCAAGGCGACCCAGGCCGACAAGGATGCGGCGATGGCCCGCATCTCCACCGTCACCGAGCTCGCCGGCCTCAAGGGCTGCGACATCGTCGTCGAGGCGGCGACCGAGAACGAGGACGTCAAGCGCGGCATCTTCAAGAAGCTGGTGCCGGAGCTGGGGCCAGAGACCATCATCGCCACCAACACCTCGTCGATCTCGATCACACGCCTTGCCGCCTCGACCGACCGGCCGGCCAAGTTCATCGGTATGCACTTCATGAACCCGGTGCCGGTGATGGCGCTGGTCGAGCTGATCCGCGGCATCGCCACCGACGAGGAGACGTTCAAATCGGTCAAGGACCTGGCGATCAAGCTCGGCAAGACGCCGGCGACCGCCGAGGACTTCCCGGCCTTCATCGTCAACCGCATCCTGCTGCCGATGATCAACGAGGCGGTCTACACCCTCTACGAGGGCGTCGGCTCGGTCGAGGCGATCGACGTCGCCATGCGCCTTGGCGCCAACCATCCGATGGGCCCGCTCGAGCTCGCCGACTTCATCGGCCTCGATACCTGCCTCGCGGTCATGCAGGTGCTGCACGAGGGCCTGTCTGACTCGAAGTACCGGCCCTGTCCGCTGCTGGTGAAATACGTCGAGGCCGGCTGGCTCGGCCGCAAGACCAAGCGCGGCTTCTACGACTACTCCGGCGAGAAGCCCGTCCCGACGCGCTAGAGCTAGCCGCCGGTCTTGACCACCGGCGGAGCGGCCTTCTCTGCCATGTAGTGGCGGATCAGCGCCTCGGCCTCGGGCGCATCCCAGGCGGCGTCACCCTCCAGCCGTCCTACCTCTCGACCGGCGCGATCGACGATGAGCGTGGTCGGCAGCCCGCGCACGCCGGAGCCGCGGGTGAACTTCATGTCCTGGTCGAGATAGATCGGCAGGTGCTTGAGCGCGGCCTTGGCGTAGAACGGCTCGACCACCCGAAGCCCGGCGCGGTCCGACGCGATCGGCAGGACGGCGAAGTCGTCGCCTCCCAGCGCCTCCTCCAGCCGGTCCAGGGACGGCATCTCGGCGACGCAGGGGCTGCACCAGGTCGCCCAGTAGTTCACCAGCAGCACCCGGCCGCGGAAATCGGCGAGGGTCGTCGCGGTCCCGTCCTTGGTCTTGAACGGCGCCTCCGGCGCTGGCCGCGGGCTCGGATGCAAGGTAAACTTCTTCATCTGGCCTGCGAGCGGCGGCCGTCCGTCCGCGCGTGCGGTACCGGCGGCCACGAACGCGAAGCCTCCCGCCAGCACGGCCCGCCGCGTCACCCCGAAGCGATCATTCCCAGGATTCATGGCCCGCAAGACCTCCAAGACTTCCGCCCGCCCTGCCAAGGCGCCATCCGCCAACGCACTGTGGGGCGGACGCTTCTCCGGCGGCATGGCCGCCATCATGGAGCAGATCAACGCCTCGATCGATTTCGACCGCCGGCTCTATGCCGAGGACATCCAGGGCTCGATCGCGCACGCCGAGATGCTGGCCGCCCAGAACATTATCTCGAAACCCGATGCGAAGGCGATCGTCAAGGGCCTGAAGCAGGTTGAGGGCGAGATCGAGGCCGGCACCTTCAAGTTCTCGCGCGCGCTCGAAGACATCCACATGAACGTGGAGTCGCGGCTCTCGGAGATCATCGGCCGGCCCGCCGGACGGCTGCACACGGCGCGATCGCGGAACGACCAGGTCGCCCTCGACGTCCGGCTCTGGGTCCGCCGCGCCATCGACGAGGCCGATGTCGCTCTCGGCGATCTGCAGGCGGCCCTGATCGACAAGGCCGAGGCCCATGCCGGCACCATCATGCCGGGCTTCACCCATCTGCAGTCGGCGCAGCCGACCACCTTCGGCCACCACCTGATGGCCTATGTCGAGATGTTCGGGCGCGACCGCGGCCGCTTCCGCGATGCGCGCAAGCGGCTCAACGAATGCCCCCTCGGTGCGGCCGCCTTGGCCGGCACCTCGTTCCCGATCGACCGGCACCGGACGGCGAAGGAGCTGGGCTTCGACCGGCCGACGGCGAATTCGCTTGATTCGGTCTCGGCGCGCGACTTCGTCATCGAATATCTGGCGGCGGCCTCGATCTCGGCGATGCATCTCTCGCGCTTCGCCGAGGAGATCGTCATCTGGTGCTCGGCGCAGTTCCGCTTCGTGAAGCTGTCGGACGCCTTCACCACCGGCAGCTCGATCATGCCGCAGAAGCGCAACCCCGACGCGGCCGAGCTCGTGCGCGCCAAGGTCGGGCGCATCGTCGGTGCGATGAACTCTCTTCTCATCGTCATGAAGGGCCTGCCGATGACCTATGGCAAGGACATGCAGGAGGACAAGGAGCCGACCTTCGATGCGGCGGATGCCTTCGCGCTCGCCGTTGCGGCGATGGCCGGCATGGTCCGCGACATGGAGCCGAACGCGCCGGTGCTGCGGGCGGCTGCAGCCCAGGGCCATGCGACGGCGACCGACCTCGCCGACTGGTGCGTGCAGAAGCTCGGCATTCCCTTCCGCGAGGCGCATCACATCGCCGGCCGCGCGGTCAGGCTCGCCGAGTCGAAGGGCGTGGATCTCGGCGAGCTGTCGCTGGCAGATTTCCAGGGCGTCGAGCCGCGCATCACCCGCGATGTCTTCAAGGTGCTGACGGTCGAGCGGTCGGCGGCTAGCCGCACCAGCTACGGCGGCACCGCGCCGGCGAATGTCCGCAAGCAGGCCAAGGCCGCGCGGAAGGCCTGGCTGTGAGAGCGCTGCTTATCCTCATGATGTTGTCGGTGACGCTGGCTGCCTGCGGCAAGAAGCCCGGCACGCTTCGCCCCGACGAAGCCGAGAAGACCGTAACCTATCCCCGGACCTATCCCACCAAATGAGCGACTTCGCCTACAAGAACGGCCGGCTCCACGCCGAGGGCGTCGATCTTGCCCGCATCGCCGAGAGCGTCGGCACCCCTGTCTACGTCTATGCCGGCAGCGGCATCGAGCGGAGCTTCCGCGAATACGCCGATGCCCTCGCCGGGACAGACGCGCTGGTCTGCTACGCCATGAAGGCGAACGACAACCAGGCGGTCCTCAGCCTTCTGCAGAAGCTCGGCGCCGGCGCCGACACCGTCTCCGAAGGCGAGATCCGCCGTGCGCTCGCGGCCGGGTTCGATCCGAAGAAGATCGTCTTCTCCGGCATCGGCAAGTCCGCCGACGAGATGGCCTTCGCGCTCTCGGTCGGCATCGGCGAGTTCAACGTCGAGTCCGACCACGAGGTCGATCTGCTCGCCGATGTCGCCCGCCAGATGGGTAAGCGCGCCAAGATCGCCGTCCGCGTCAATCCCGACGTCGATCCGAAGACGCATGCCAAGATCACCACCGGCAAGAAGGGCAACAAGTTCGGTGTCGATCTCGACCAGGCGATGGAGGTCTTCAAGCGCGCGGCCGCGCACACCTCGCTCGAGCCGGTCGGCGTCGCCAGCCACATCGGCTCGCAGATCACCAACCTCGATCCCTACCGCTCGGCGTTCGCGCGCATGGTCGAGCTGGTCAAGGCGCTCCGCGCCGAGGGCATTCCGATCAGCGTGCTCGACGTCGGCGGCGGTCTTGGCGTCGGCTATACCGGCGAGACTCCGCCCGCAGTGGCGGACTATGTGCAAATCGCCCGCGAGGCTGCGGCCGAGGCCGGCTGCCGGCTGGTGATGGAGCCCGGGCGGCGGCTGGTCGCCGAGGCCGGGGTGCTTCTCACGCGCGTCCTGTTCGTCAAGGAAGGCTCGGCCAAGACCTTCGTGATCGTCGACGGCGCCATGAACGACCTGATTCGTCCGACCCTCTACGAGGCCTATCACCCGATCGTGCCGGTCAACGAACCGAAGGCGGGGGCGGCCTCGCGGCCGGTCGATGTGGTCGGGCCGATCTGCGAATCCGGCGATTTCTTCGCCAAGGACCGGGTTTTGCCGCCGGTTTCGGCCGGTGACATTCTCGCGATTACCCATGCGGGGGCCTATGGCGCGGTGATGTCGTCAAGCTACAATGCACGACGATTAGCCCCGGAGGTGCTTGTCCGGGACCAGCAATTCGCGGTGGTGCGGCCGCGACCGAGTTATGAGGATCTGATCGGTCGCGACCGCGTTCCTGATTGGCTCTAGGGCCTGATTTCGGGCTCGCGAGCCGGCCGACCGACGGCGGTTAAGGAGCCCGATGGAAGAGCGCAACCAGCCCAGCCTTCTCGACCCGGGAACCCAGCAGCGGGTCGCCCGCCAGATGGCGATGGCGCGCGCCGCTCTGTTCTGGGAGCGGCTGTGGCCGGCGCTCTGGCTGCCCTCGGCGGTGCTGGGTACTTTTCTGGCTCTCTCGCTCCTCGATATCCTGCCGCAGCTCCCCCCCTGGGCTCATGCCGCCGTCCTCACCATCTTCGCCATTGCCCTGGTGACAGCGATCTGGCGGGCGTTCGCCTCGCTCGACCTGCCGGAAGAGGCCGCCGGCCGCCGCCGGCTCGAGGTCGCGAGCGAACTCACTCACCGGCCTCTCTCCGGCATCGACGATCAGCTGGCGCTGGGCTCTGGCGATCCCGTCAGCCGGGCCTTGTGGGAGGCGCATCGCCGCCGCCTTGCCGCCCGCCTCGCGCGCCTTCGCGTCGGCTGGCCGGCCGCCGGCTGGGGCCGCACAGATATCCTCGGAGTTCGCGCCGCCATCGGCCTCGCGCTGGTCATCGGCGTTGCCGCCTCCTGGGGCGAGGGTTTCGACCGCGTGGCCCGCGCGCTGTCGCCGGATGTGGCCGCGACCGCCGCTGGTCCGGGCGTCACGCTGGATCTCTGGGTCAATCCGCCGGCCTACACGGGCAAGGCGCCGATCTTCCTCGATTCGCGCCTGCAGCAGGCCGAAGCACCGATCGAGATACCCATCCGGTCGGCCGTGCTGGCGCAGGTGAACGGTCTCAAGACCTCGCCGAGCCTGTTGGTCGATGACCAGGCCACAGGTTTCGAGAGCCTGGGGCCGACCAGCCATCGTGCGAGCACCACGCTTGTCGACGGTACCCGCATCGCCGTGGCCTCCGGGCAGAAGGAGTTGGGCGCCTGGCGGATCCAGGTGGTCCCCGACCAGCCGCCGGCCGTCTCCTTCCGCCAGCCGCCGACGCAGAGCGACCGCGGCGCGCTGCGTCTCGACTACACGGCGACCGACGACTACGGCGTCGAGTCGGTCGTGGCCCGGATCAAGCGGGCCGAGGAGGGGATTTCGGAGCTGGATGCCGAAGAGGTGATCGAGCTGGCCATGGCGCTGCCGGGTCTCGGCCTGAAGGAAGCGGCCAATGCCAGTTACCACGACCTGACCGCGCATCCGTGGGCCGGGCTTCAGGTTGCGGCGACCCTGATCGCGACCGACGCGATCGGGCAGACGGGAGAGAGCGAGCCGCAGCGCCTGGTCCTGCCCGAGCGCAAGTTCCGCCACCCGGTCGCCCGCGCCATCATCGAAGAACGGAAGAAGCTGGTGCAGGCGCCGGTCGCCAACCGTACGGCGGTCATGCGCAGCCTTGCGGAGGTTGCGTCGCGTCCGGGCGCCTATGGCGAGGACATCGTGGTCTTCATGGCACTCAAGTCGGCGATGGGCCGGCTGCGCCATGACGATTCCAAGGAAGGCCTGCAGTCGACGCTTCAGCTGCTCTGGGACACCGCGCTCCGGGTCGAGGACGGCGACGTCTCCATCGCCATGCGCGAGCTGCGCCAGGCACAGCAGGCGCTCGAGGATGCGCTTGCCCGCAATGTCGAGGACCAGGAGCTGCAGCGGCTGATGGACGAGCTGCAGCGAGCCATCGACCGCTATCTGGAGGCGATGGCGCGCCAGTTGATGGAGCAGCAGCGCAACGGCGATCAGGCCGAGATGCAGCAGGTGCCGCCGGGCACCCAGATGGTCCAGCGCGAGGATCTGCAGCGGATGCTCGACCGGGCGCGCGAGCTCGCGAAGTCCGGCAACCGCGACGCCGCCCGCCAGATGCTCTCCCAGCTCAAGGAGATGCTGGAGAACCTGCGCGGTGCCCAGCTCGGCCGGCCCAACGACCAGATGCAGCAGCAGATGAAGATGCTGCAGAACCTCCAGGATCTCGCCAAGCGCCAGCGCCAGCTCCTCGACCAGAGCCACCAGCGCCAGCAGGGCCAGGAAGGCCAGGAGGGGCAGCAAGGACAACAGGGACAGCAAGGCCAGCGCGGACAGCAGGGTCAGCGGGCTCAGCAGGGCCAGCGCGGGCAGCAGCCGGGCCAGGGTCAGCAAGGTCAGCGCGGGCAGGGACAACGGGGCCAGCGCGGACAGGGGCAGCAAGGACAGCCAGGCGAAGGCGACGAACAGGCCGCGGCCGGTGCCGCCGATACCCAGGATGCGCTCCGCCGGATGCTGGGCGACCTGATGCGCCAGATGGGCGAGGGCGGCGACATCCCCGACGCCTTCGGTCGGGCCGAGCGGTCGATGCGACAGGCGACCGATGCGCTCCGCCGCCAGGGCTGGGGCGATGCTGTCGATCCGCAGAGCGACGCGCTGGAGCAACTCCAGCAGGGCGCGCAGCAGATGGCCGAGGAGATGGCGCGCCGCATGGAGGGCCAGGACCCGGGCGAGGGCGACGGCATGGGCGAGCCTGCACCCGGCCAGCCGCGGCCGCAGGCTGACCGCCAGGGGCGCGATCCCCTGGGCCGGCCGACGCGGAACTCCGGCGGGATGAACCGGGGCCATGTCGAGATCCCGGAAGAGGCCGACATCCAGCGTTCGCGTGAGATCTTCGACGAGCTTCGCCGGCGCGCCTCGGAGCCGACCCGGCCGCAGATCGAGCGGGACTACATCGACCGTCTGCTCAGGCGCTTCTAGCGGGCTTGGCGGGTTCCAGGATTTCCAGTATCCCGGGCGGGGTCGCCTCGACGCCCCGACGATAGAGACGCGTGCTCCGCATGGCCTTCGTGATCCTCGACCCCGGCCTGCACATGATCGCGGGGCATCATTTCGAGCTGGATACCGCCCTCCTGGAGGCGGCCTCCACCCTCGGGGTCCCGGGGCACATATTCGGCCACCGCACCGACAATCCACACCTTAACGACCATCCCTCGATTACGCCGTTCTTCGACGTCATCGGCTGGGCGACGACCCGGGACCCGATGTTGGTCGATCTCGATCGCTTCCAGGTCCAGAACGAGCGGCTCCTCGGCGACCTCAGGCGGGTGTCGGAGGTCATCGACATGGAGGATGCGACGCTCCTGTTCGCGACCGCGAGCCACAATTCCCTGGCGGCCGTCGGCCGCTGGGCCAGGGAATGGACCGTTCGCCCGCACCACCTCTTCGTGCTGCTGCCGGGGCATTTCGAGTTCACCATCAAGGGCGGTGCCGGCACGCTCGACCAGCTGTTCTATCGCTACGGGTTTTCCCTGTTTCCGGACGGTCTAGACAGCCGGGTCACGTTCCTGACTCTCTCCGAACGTCAAGCGCAGGAGTTCTCGGCGATTGCTGGTCGGACGGTCGAGCGCGCGCCTTATCCGGTCGGTGAGATTTCGGATGCTCCGGATCCTTCCGGGACGGAGGCCACAGCGCCGCGCCGCCGTCGCGTCCTCACCTGCGGCAGCAGCCGCGACTCGAAGGGCTTTGCCCTCCTGCCGGAGGTCGTCCGCCGGGTCACGGCGCGCCGCACCGATGTCGAGTTCGTTGTGCAGTACTGCCCGACGGAGGATGTCTCGGCCGCCGACATCGTTGCCTCGGGCGCGACCGTCATCGAGGGTTACCTCGACCGTCCCACTTATCACGGACTCATCCGATCGGCGGACGTGCTGTTGCTGCCCTATCTCGGACCTGCCTATCGGATCGGGACTTCCGCCGTCTTCGCCGAGGCCCGGTGGTTCGGCCGTCCGGTCATCGCCGCGACGGAAACGTCCATGGCCGCCGACATCGCCGCCGACTCCCGGATCGGGCGCGCCACGCATCCGGATCCCGCGGCGCTGGTCATGGCCCTCGAAGCGATGCTGGACGATTTTCCGGCCGTGGCCCGCGCCGCGGCGCAGGCTGGGGAAGCCTACAGGCGCGAGAACGGCACCCGGCTCCTGGCGCGGCGTCTGGTCGGCGGCGGCGCATAGCGCAGCCGCCGACGCGACGGTCGACTCACTCGTTGGTGAAGGTGAGCGTGAGATCGACCGCTTCGGTCGACGGGTTGGCGAACTCGCTGCCGAACTTCACGTACTCGCCGGGGACGAGCTTGGCGGTGTCGGCCGAGAACACCCAGCTCTGGACCTCGCGGCGGCGTCCGTCGCGAAGGCTGACCCGGAGCTTCGGCACGTTCTTCACCTCCTGGGTCGGATTCGCGATGGTGCCGGTGACGACCAGGACGGGCACGCCGCCCTGGCTCATGCGCTCCGTCGCGACATCATGCAGCACGAGGCCGGCGCCCGGAACGGGCACGGGCAGGCCGACCATCTCGTAGAGCCGCGCCGACGGCGGCCACAGCCCCACGATCGTGTTGCGGCCGAAGACCCCGCCCGCCGCCACGCCGACGATGAACAGTCCGAGCAAGATCCATCCGATCGGAAGCCGCTTCTTTTCCGGTCTGCGGCGGATCGCAGGCAGGTTCGAGCCGGCGCGCAGTGGCGGCGGCTCGATGTCCTCGGGGGGCGGATCGATGACCGGATCGTCGTAGATGGGACTGGGGTCGGTCTCCTGCGCCGGAGGCTCCTGAAACCAGGTTTCTCCGCATGCTGCGCACCTGACCCGACGGCCGGGAGACCCGAGCGCGCTCGAAGGCACCAGATAGCGTTTGCCGCAGGCGGGACAGATGAGAATCAAGCCGGGACGGGCTCCCCGTTGGCGGATGGCGCCGGGCGCCCTCCATCTATAGGGTGCGCCGCCGCCATTTTGCAAGGCGTGGCAGATGGTTGCGGGTTGGTCTGGGCAGCTTTACGGGGCTTTGCCGCCCGTGTCATGGTGCCGCCGCGCGGCTCGCAGCGAGATCGGGCAGGCGGGATCCGCGATCGGAAAGGGTCAGGCGCGGTTGGTACGCTTCGAGGACGTGGCGGCGCGGTATGGCCAGGGGCCCGATGTGCTCAGCGGCCTCAGTTTCGAGCTTGCGCCCGGCTCTTTCCATTTCCTCACCGGACCGTCGGGTGCCGGCAAGTCGACACTGTTGCGGCTGCTCTATCTCGCGCTGAAGCCGGTCAGCGGAACGATCCGCCTGTTCGACCGGGACGTCGCCGCCATCACCCGGCGCGACCTGCCCTCGCTGCGCCGCCGAATCGGCGTCGTATTCCAGGATTTCCGCCTGATCGGCCATCTCTCGGCGCTCGACAACGTGGCGCTGCCGCTCCGCGTCGCGGGCGCCCGCGAGGCACAGGTCCGCGATCACGTGGCCGAGCTTCTGAGCTGGGTCGGGCTCGCCGATCACCTCGATCACCTGCCGCCGACGCTGTCCGGCGGCCAGCAACAGCGGATCGCGATCGCGCGCGCGGTCATCGGGCGTCCGAGCCTGCTGCTTGCCGACGAGCCGACCGGCAACGTCGATGATCGCATTGCGCTCCGGCTCATGTATCTGTTCGAGGAGCTGAACAAGGTGGGCACCACGGTGGTGATCGCCACCCATAACGACTCGCTGGTCGCCCGGTTCCCCCACCCTCAGCTCCACCTCGAAGATGGACGGCTGTACCGGATCCCCGGCCGGCCGCGGGCGAAGAAGGCTCGTGCCGGTGTCTAGCTCGGGCCGCGACCTGCCGCTTGCCGGCGATGCCTCCGCCCGGTTCCTGCCCTGGGTCGCGGGCGCCATGGTGTTCCTCGCGGCGCTGGCCCTGGCCGGGGCCCTGCTGGCGCAGACCGTGGCCGCGCGCTGGCAGCAGGACCTCGCCGGCACGCTGACCGTCGAAGTGCCGAACCGGGCCGAGACCGCAGGCCCGGCGCGCGAGGAGGCGGCGCTGGCCCTTCTCAGGGCGACGGTCGGCGTCGCGGAGGCGGCGATTGTGCCGCGGGCGCGCCTGGAACGCCTGGTGGAGCCCTGGCTCGGCGTTGGGGCTCACCTGGCCGAGCTGCCGCTCCCGGCGCTGATCGAGGTCAGGCTGGCCCGGGACGCGCGCCTGGATCTGGGCGAACTCGCCGAGCGCCTTGCCGAGGAGGTGCCAGGGGTCAAACTCGACGACCACGCGCTCTGGCTCGCCGGGGTCGGGGCGGTGGTCAGGGCGGTCGAGGCGGTGGCGCTCGCCGTCGTCGCCTTGATCGGCGTGCTGTCGGTCGCCGCGGTCGGATTCGCCGTCCGCACCGGCCTCGCCATCCATGGCGACGTCGTCGAGGTCCTGCATCTGATCGGCGCGCGCGACGGCTACATCGCGCGTCAGTTCGCCAGGCACGCGTTCCAGTCGACCTTGAAGGGCGGGCTGATCGGGCTTGCCGCCGCCGTCTCGCTGGTCGCGGCCCTGGCCGAGGGCCGGGGCGCGCTCGGCCCGCTGCCGCTGCCTGAGGTGAAGCTTTCGATGGTCGCCTGGGGACTGATAGGGACGGTGCCGCTTGCCGCCTCGGTGGTCGCGCTGCTGGCGGCGCTCGTCACCGTCCATCGCCAGCTGAAGCGGATGCTATGAGGCTGAGCTTCCGCCAGCGTCGGGAGGGATCGCGGCGCTGGCCCATGCTGGCCGTGTTCGGACTCGCGTTTGGCGCCTGGACGATGGGTCTCGCCTGGTTCGCCGAGGAGATGCCGGCGGCGCCGGCGACGGAGCTGCCCTCGACCGATGCTGTGGTCGTGCTGACCGGCGGCAGCCGCCGGCTTGCCGCCGGGCTCGACCTGCTGGCCCGAGGCGAGGTCAAGAAGCTGCTGGTCTCGGGCGTTCATCCCGACGTGGTCAAGGCCGAGATCGCCGGCGGGGATCGGCGGCTGCAGGCGCTGGCCGAATGCTGCGTCTCGCTCGGCTACGAGGCGACTGACACGATCGGCAACGCCGTCGAGACCGCCGGCTGGATGCGCCGCGAAGGGTTCACCTCGCTGACGCTGGTGACGGCCACGTATCACATGCCGCGCAGCCTGGTCGAATTTCGTCGGGCACTTCCGGAAGCGCGCATCGTGCCGTTTCCCGTCTTTCCCGAGACGTTCAAGCGCGACGGCTGGTGGCACTGGCCGGGATCGGCGGCGCTGGTCGCGATCGAGTATCATAAGTATGCGCTGGCCCAGCTTCGCATCACCCTCGCCGACGTCCTGGGTGCTCGCACTCAATCGGAGTCCGCCTCGTGATCTGGATCAGGTCGGCCGTCTTCAATTTCCTTTTCTTCGCCTGGACCGGCGTCGTGGTCCTGGTCGCGGTGCCGCTGCTGGCGCTGCCCGAGCGCGTGATGATCGCGTACGCGCGCGGTTGGTCGTGGAGTCTGCTGTTCCTCCTGAAGGTGATCTGCGGCCTGGACTATCGCGTCGTCGGCCGCGAGAAGGTTCCGGAAGGCGGCGCCATCGTCGCCTGCAAGCACCAGTCCGCCTGGGAGACCATCGTCTACTTCGCCGTCTTCGATGCGCCGGTCTACATCCTGAAGCGAGAGCTCCTGATGGTGCCGTTTTTCGGCTGGTGCCTGATCAAGTCCGGCATGATCCCCATTGATCGCAAGGGCGGGGCGGTCGCCATGCGGAAGGTGATCACGCGGGCGACGGCATCGCTGGCGCTCGGCCGCAAGATCGTCATCTTCCCGCAGGGCACGCGCGTGGCGCCCGGCGTCAAGGCGCCCTATCAGCCGGGCGCGGTCGGGCTCTACACCCATCTCGCCACGCCGGTCGTGCCGGCCGCCCTCAACTCCGGACGCTTTTGGCCGAGGCGCAGTTTCCTCAAGCATCCGGGAACGATCACGCTCGAATTCCTCGATCCGATCCCGCCGGGCCTGCCGCGGGCCAAGGTCGCCCGCATGATCGAGCAGCAGGTCGAGGCGGCGTCCGACCGGCTGCTGGCGGCGGAGACTCAGCCGGCCGGCTGATGGCGCATGCCGACATGCTCTCCCGCCGGGCGGGGAGCTTCGGCGGGGAAGTCGATGCTGCCGAGAATCCGATAGACCGAGTCGTGGATCAGCGCTCGGTCGCGGGCCAAGGGCCACACCTGAAAGCGGAGGAAGCGCTGGTCCTCGACCCGGACATTCATCCGGTGAGGATTCGCCGCCTGCCAGCGCGCCGCCTGATCGAGCAGATCGGGGATCAGTCCCGCCTTTCCACCCCAGAGACCGGCCAGCATCACCTCGCAGTGCAGGAGCTCGTCGCGGATGATGTGGAAGTCGCGGCCTGAGGCTACCCAGGCCTCGACCGCTGCGGTCTCGCGCGGCGAGGGGCGTGAGTCCGCATCCCGGCAGAGGAAGCGGCGGACCGAAGGATCGACCGCCGCGCCGAAGCGCCAGAAGAGGCCGAGCCCGGTCTCGCGATGAGGCGGCATCGCCACCAGCTCCACGCCCAGGCCTGCGAGTTTGTTCAAGCTATCCCGCGGCACCGAGTCGTCATGATAGACGCGGCAGGTCCAGCCTGGCAGGAGGCGCGGAATCTGCGCCGCATTCTCGATCGCGCCCCGCACATAGAGCGGGACATCGCCCCACAGGCTGAACGCCACGACGTCGCGCTGCCGTCCGTGATCGGCGGGCGGGTTGCCTGCGGGAGATGCTGTTCCCTTCCAGGTCGCGAGGGCCTCGGCATCCTTCAGGACCAGCGTCCGTGCACCGCTGGCGACAGCCTCGGCGCGGCGGCCGAGAAGGTAGAGCGGCTTCACCAGCGAGTTGTGGTGTCGGGAATCGGCCGGGCTGTGGCGGAGCGCCTGACGGAAATGCCCTATCGCCTCCGCCAGCGCGCCGCGGTCGCTCAGCACGCTTCCGAGGTTGTGATGGGCCTGGCGTGTCTGCTTGAGGGCCAGCGACTGGCGGAGATGGGCCTCGGCCAAGTCGAGCCGCCCCACCGCCATCGCCGCAGCACCGAGGTTGAACTCCTCGACGGCGGAGCGCCCGCTCTTCTTGGCGGCGGCGCGCCGTTGCTGGCGGTTGGTCATCGCGACAGCATAGCGCAGCGAATGAACCGCGACGGCCTCGGCGCTAGAGTGCCGCGATCATGCCGCCGTCGATCGTCAGGACCTGGCCGTTGCAGAAAGACGACGCCTCCGAGGCGAAGTAGATCGCGGCCCCGCCGAGCTCCTTGGGGTCGCCCCAGCGGCCGAGCGGCGAGCGTCCGCTGACCCAGTCGTAGAACTGCTTGTTGTTGCGGACGACGTCGTTGGCCTCGGTCGGATAGAAGCCCGGGCCGATGCAGTTGACGTTTACGCCCATCGGCCCGAGCTCGACGCCGAGCGCGCGGGTCAGACCGTGCAGGCCGGCCTTGGAGGCGACATAGGAAGCAATGGTCGGCCTGGCGATGGTGCCCATTACCGAGGAGATCATGATGATCCGCCCCCACTTCCGCCGGGTCATGCCGCGCGCGGCCTCGCGGGAGAGGCGGAAGCAGGCGGTGAGATCTGAATCGATGACGGTCTGCCAGTCGGTGTCGGTGGTTTCCAGCGTCGGCTTGCGGATGACGATGCCGGCGTTGTTTACCAGGATGTCGAGATGGCCCTGATCCGCCTCGATCTTGGCGACGCCGGCGGCGACCGCCGGCCCGTTGGTGACGTCGAAGATCGCAGACGACACGCCGCCCCAGCCGCGTGTCTTCGCCTCGTCCAGGCGGGGCGTGAGGCGTCCGGCGTCGCGGCCGTTCAGCACGACATGCGCGCCGGCGCCGCCGAGCGCATCGGCGATGGCCCATCCAAGACCCCGGGACGAGCCGGTGACCAGCGCGACCTTCCCCTTGAGCGAGAACTGCTCGAGCATCGTTCCTCCGATTTCCGATCGTGAACGCAGTCTAGCGTCTGCTTTCGTCCGAGCCTAGGATGCGCGTCTCATAATTTCTGCGAGGAAACATGCGGCCCAATCCGGTGAAGGCGAAGCTGGCGCGCGGTGAGGCCGCCTTCGGCACGATGATCCTCGATCTGAGCGGGCCGGGTCTCGCCAAGATCTTCGAGAACGCGGGCGCCGACTTCATCATGTACGACATGGAAGCCGCCTGCTTCGACATCGGCAAGATCAAGGACCAGCTGGCGATGTGCCGCGGCCTCAAGATCGTGCCGATGGTCAATGTCGCATCTCAGGACCCGGTGATGATCCAGCTGCCGCTCGACTGCGGCGCCATGGGGCTGATGATCCCGGTGGTCGAGACCCGCGAGCAGGCGGAGAGGATCGCGGCGGTCACGCATTACCCGCCCAAGGGCAAGCGCGGCGTCGCCTTCGGCATCGCCCAGGACGACTATTCCCTTGGCGGACTCGACAAGCAGATCAAGGCCGCCGACAAGCGCAACATGATCATCCCGAAGATCGAGACGGCGAAGGGCGTCGAGAACATCGAGGAGATCATCTCCGTGCCGGGCATCGACGCCGCCTTCGTCGGCCACATGGATCTCTCGGTCTCGCTGGGCGTTCCCGGCAACTACACCCATCCGAAGTTCTCGGCTGCGGTCGACAAGGTGATCGCCGCCTGCAAGCGCCACAAGAAGCCCGGTGTCTGTCTGGTCGCCTCGCCGGAGGCTGCCAAGGCGTGGATGAAGAAGGGCTTCCGCATGGTTATGTACTCGACCGACACCATGCTGATCGCGTCGGCCTACAAGGCCGGCCTGGAGCAGATCAAGGGCAAGGGGAAATAGGCCGATGGCGAAGCGCGTCCTGGTCGGCGGCATCTGGCACGAGACCAACAGTTTCTCGCCGGTCCCGACCGACCTTGCCGCCTTCCGCCGCTATCTCTACCTCGAAGGCGAGGCGGTGATCTCGGGATCGCGCGGCACCAACACCGAGATCGGCGGCATGATCGCGGCGGCGCCGGGATCCGGCCTTGAGCTCATCCCCTCGATCTACATCGGTGCGGCGCCGTCCGGCATGGTCAGCCGCGAGGTGATCGATCTCCTGATCGCCCGCCTCAAGGCCGACATCGAGGCGAATGGTCCGCTGGACGGCGTGCTCCTGGCCCTGCACGGCGCGATGGTGGCGGAAGGGATCGACCAGGCCGACGCCTTCGTCGTGCAGGCGGTCCGCGACCTCGTCGGCCCGGACCTGCCGCTGGTCTGCACCATCGACTTCCATGCCAATGTCGAGCAGGCCCTGGTCGATCCGGCCGATGTGCTGATCGCCTACAAGACCCTGCCGCATGTCGACATGGGCGCCCGGGGCGAGGATGCAGCCAGAATCATCGCCGAGCTGATCGCCACTGGCCGAAAGCCGCACAAGGTCTTTCGCAAGCTGCCGATCATCACCGTGCCGCAGCGCCAGCCGACTCATGAGAGCCCGATGCGCGAGATCATGGCCGAGCTGGCCGAGGTCGAGCAGGGAGAGGCGATCGCCACCGCCTCGGTGATCGGTGCCTTCGCTTATTGCGACGTGCCTCAGCTCGGCATGGCGATTCTCGCCTATGGCGAGCGGGCGGCCGCGGAAGCAGCTGCGGACCGGCTCGCCGGCGCCGTCTGGTCGCGCCGGGCCGCGTTCAAACCGGATCTCGTGCTGCCGGAGGAAGCGGTGCGCCGCGCCATCGCCGCCAACGCCGGGCCGATCTTCCTGGTCGAGCCGGCCGACAACATCGGCGGCGGCGCACCGGGCGACGGCACGCATCTTCTCCGGGCGCTGCTGGAAGGGCGCGCGCGCGAGGCAGCGACCGTGATCTGGGACCCGGGTGCCGCTGCTGCTGCTGCCGCCGTTGGCGTCGGCAAGCGCTTCAAGGGCAAGGTCGGCGGCAAGACGCTGGCGCTGCACGGCGACCCGGTCGAGATCGAAGGAACCGTCACCTTCGCAGGCCCCGTCGCCTATCGCCGGGACTCGACCTGGATGACCGGCCAGCCGGCCGATCTGGGGATGGTGGCGACCGTGGACACCGGCGGGATCAAGATCATCCTCACCAGCGAACGCGCCATCCCGTTCGACACGCTTCATCTCCGCATTCCCGGCGTCGAGCCGGAGCAGGCGAAGATGGTCACCGCCAAATGTGCGAGCGCCTGGAGCGGCATCTTCGGCAAGATGGCCGAAGGCCATGTCTACGTCGATACGCCCGGCGTCTGCTCCTCCAACGTCGAGCGCATGCCCTATACGCGGCTCGAGCGGGCGTTCTACCCGCTCGATCCTGAGGTCCAGTACCCGTGAGCTGAAAATGGATCGAGCGGGCTTTTGGCCCGCTCGATCCGGCGACCGGAACTAAGCAGCGAGGCTCAGTTCTTCTCGATGTTCCAGTAGACCGCCCACGGCACTTCCATCACGCCCTTGAGGTTGGAGCGGTAGGCCACGGGCGAGAAGAACTGGCCGAGCGGCACGTAGTGGACGAACTCGGCGGCGCGCTTCTGCAGGTTCTCGGCGATGAGCTTGCGCTTGGCGAGATCGCCTTCCTTGGCGAAGTCGTCGCGCAGCTTCTCGGTCGCCGGGTCGCAGGGCCAGCCGAACCAGCTCTTCTGCTCGCAGGCGCCGGAGATGTTGAAGTTGGCCATGGGGGGGCCGAGCTCATAGCCGGTCGAGTAGGTGTGGTACATGCTCCAGCCGCCCTGGCCGATCGGCTCTTTCTTGCCGCGGCGAAGGATGAGCTGGCCCCAGTCGATCGACTCGACCTCGACGTTCATGCCGATCTCGCGCATGCGCTGGATCGTCACTTCGGTCAGGTCGCGGATCACCTTGAAATCCGACGGCTGCAGGATCACCACCTTCTGGTTGGTGTAGCCGGACTCCTTCAGCAGCGCCTTGGCCTTGCTGAGATCGGGCTTCTTGAAGCCTTCGGCTCCGGCCTCGCTAGCATAGAGCGTGCCGCAGACCAGCCAGGCGTTGCACTGCTTGTAGAGCGTCGGGTCGCCGCCGATGGCGGAAGCCATGTAGTCCTCCTGGTTGACCGCATAGAGGAGGGCCTGGCGTGCCTTGATGTTGTCGAAAGGCGGGTGCAGGAAGTTCGGCCGGAGATAGGCCATGAAGCCGGACTTGTTGTGCACCGCGACGGTGATGTCCTTGTTCTTCTTGAGGACGGGAATCAAGTCGCCCGGCGGTGATTCGAAGAAGTCGACCTCGCCCTGGGTCAACGCGTTGCTGGCGGTGGTGGTGTCGGGGATGATGATCCACTCGACCCGCTCGATCTTGGCGAGCTT